>JAEVYR010000538.1 GCA_023392645.1 Chloroflexota bacterium
GGCCCATACAGCTCGGTGTACTGGCGACGTGACATTTTCAAGCTCATGGTTGGTTCCTCCTGGTCTCGTGCCGGGGCTGGTGTCAGCGATCACCCTTGCCTGACGAGGCTGCGTCGTCGAGCGGTCCGTCCCATTCGTTGCGGAATCCGTAGACCTCGCGCAGACCGCCGTACGCCACGAGATTGACCTCGCGGGCATCGCCCGGCTCGAAGCGCGCCGCGGTTCCGGCCGGGATATCGAGCCGGAAGCCGAGCGCCTTCTTGCGATCGAACTCGAGCGCGGGGTTAACCTCGGCGAAGTGGTAGTGGGAGCCAACCTGCACCGGGCGGTCGCCGGTGTTCTTCACCGGGATGGTCAAGGTGGCGCGGCCTTCGTTGATGATGATCGGCTCGTCATTGAGGATCAGCTCGCCCGGAGTGGCGGTCGCCTCGCTGGAGCCCGACTCGCCCCGGATGGGACGGTCAATCGACACCAGCTTGGTGCCATCGGGGAAGGTAGCCTCGACCTGGATCACGCTGACGAGGTCCGCGACGCCATCCATCACGTCGTCCTCGGTCAGGATGGTCGTGCCGAAACTCATCAGGTCAGCCACGCTGCGGCCGTCGCGCGCGCCTTCCAGGATTTCGCAGGTGATCAGGGCGATTGCCTCGGGGTGGTTGAGCTTGACGCCGCGCTCGCGGCGGCGTCTCGCGACATCGCCCGCGACCACGATCATGAGCTTTTCCTGTTCTCGCGGTGTAATACGCATGTTTCCTCCTTCAGGATATCCAGCGCGGGTGCTGCTGGGGACGACGATGGCCGGCACCACGCCTGTCGCATCGGGGTCGTGGTGACCGGGCCATCGGGCCTGCTATGCCGGTTGGGTTCGATTCTGCCTGGTCAGCACATCTGCTCCTTCCCTGGTCTCCAGGCGCCGAGCGCGCGCATCGGAGACGTGGAACTGTCCTGCCCCACCTCGTCCGGTGGCAGGTACCGGTGCGGAGGTCCTGAGGTGTGGTTCCATCATGCCATTCTGGGCGTGTTTCCGCGACCAAACCGGGCAAGAACCCCACGGTGCAGGTTGTTTTGGTAGGCGACGGCGGCCAGCACGATCACGACACCCAGAATCTGCAGGAACGACGGAATCTCGTCGAACATGAGCGGCGCGATGATCGCCACGGTCGCCACCGGGCTCAGCAGCAGCAGGCCGGCGACGATGGTGGTATCGAGACGGACCGACCCGTACTGGACGAAGGTCCACGCCACAGCCTGACCGAGGATAGCCAGCACGATCATCCAAAACCAGTTCGACCCGGTGATCGCATCTCCGACCGTGGTTTCAGGGTTCAGTGGCAGCTTGCCATCGATCAGCACCCCATTGGTGAGGTCGAAGCCTCGGTCGGACCAGATTCCCATGTAGGCTGCCGGAGCGATGAGCTGGGCGGCGCAGGTGAGCGCCATGGGCTGGACGATGCGGCCGGGGTTGACCATGCTCGCCTTGCGGCTGGCGTAGAGATAGATGCCGTAGCAGACGCCGGACACAGCCCCCAGGATCGTGCCCAGCACGGCAATGTCCATGCCGTACACCTTGGCCGGGCCCTCGGTCGGCGCGGGCTCGAAGACGCCACCGGTCAGCATCACGCCGAAGATCATGATCGGCACGAGCACGTAGTAGCTCTTCGCGGGGCGGAACTTGTCGAACAGCATTGCCATCGCCGGCAGGATGATGATCTGCAGGTTCAACAGGATCGACGCGATCCCGGAGCCGACGAAGAAGATGGAATAGTTCCAGGCGGTGAAGTCGATACCGAGGAAGAACCCGGCGGCCAGCGAGAGGATGACGCCAGTCCGGTTGATGCCGCCCTTCTGGGACCGCTCGCGAAGCGCGAACGGGATGAGCGCGACCAGGGCGATGCCGACGCGCAGGATGGCCGATGTGGCGGGCTCGAAGTTCGCCAGCTTCACCCAGGGCGCGGTGAAGGCCAGCGCAGCGATGCCGATGAGGAGAATGGCGTACGCCAATACGGGACTGCCTGACTCCTCGTGACGTGTCGGTGCCTTGCCTGACGGGCTTTCGGCGTCGCTCGCGCGACGCTCGCTGCGCTGTTCCAAATTCGTGCTCTCCCCTTGTTCCGCGCGCGTGGAGCAAGTTCCACACGCTCAACGTGAAGACCTGATTCGCCGTGCGTGCCGGTGATTCCTGCCCGCGCGCCGCACGGCTTGCGACTGCGCGCGGGTGTGAATTCTCGAAAGGTGGCGCCGAATCCCGCGCCATGTTCGACGGTGCGAATGCCCGCGTTCACCGCGTGACTGTTGGGTGTTGCCATGACGATCGATCGTGGCAGGATCGCGGTCCTGCCTGACCACGGCCCCGACTGGCCCTTTCCCGGCAAGGGGTGGCCCGTTGACGCATATCTGATTGCCATGGAGAGATCGGGCGAGTCGCGGCTCGGAGTCGCGCATCCGGCGGTGTCGGTGCCGCGCGCCTGGTGTGGTCAGCGTCGCGGCGGGTCCCGGCGATGACACATGCCGATGAGGAGCGGCAGGAAATCAAGCATGGGTCAACCCGAGGATCGTCGCCGCACGCCGGACCGGTTAGGGGTTATCACTGCACGGCCACACCCGGAGGGCCATCGGGACCCAGCTCCCACCAGCCCTGACCACCGGTGTCGGTGCCGGGGACGAGCTTGGGCTGGTACAGCGCCGCGCGCTCCACATCCTCGCGTGTGTGCGTGATGTGGATGTACTGGTCCTCGATTTTGGTGAGCGAGTTGATCGGCACCATGAAATGCGCCCGGCTGATGCCGAGAATGCCGCCATGGGCGATCTGCACGAATCGAATGCGGTGGTCGTGGTCGTCCAGCAGCAGATCGTCGACGAAGCCGATCTTTTGGCCGTCACGAGCGATTGCCGTCCGGCCGCGGATATCCTCGACTGGATCTGCGAACTTGAGTCCGGACGCTCGTAGACTGTAAAGAACCGCTTTACCGACTGTCTCTGACATGCAAAACCCCTTCCCCACGTGCGATGTGGCCATCCTGATGGATGGCCCGCTGGCAAACGAGATCGTATGCGCAAGCGCGCCATCAACGAGAGTTCTGGAAACGTCGGTAAACACCCAGAAACGCCTCGCTGATATCCCCTCTTGGCGATGAGTATTATGGATGAGGCAGTGTATCGTTGCGCGATATGAAAGATTTTTGAACACAGCCGAGATCAGGAGGAACTTGTTCTGCATCCCATAACATCATGACGCTTCAATGGGAAGCTAGGCACATTGTGCCACGTGCGAACAATCCTTCGGACAATGCTTCACTTTGAAGTCTGGAAGCGAGACGCCGAAAAGTTGTGCACCCATGCCCGGTCACCTCTTTTGGGCTACCAGCACTGGTGGTGCTGGAGACGGCCGGGACGGTTTGCCGCGCCAGGTATCCTCCGCGGGCGCGTCGCCGTGAGGTCGCGAAACAGGCATGATGATGGCATGATTCTCGCAACATCGTGACGATGACATGACAGGAGAGACGGCGCGCGCACGCGCCACCAGAGGGGAATCGGGAGGGTTGGGTCTAATGAAGCTTCGCATCGTGGAGGTTCCCTACCGGTACGACGAGCGCCACGACGGACTCGGCCGCGGTCCGCGGGCGCTGCTCGATGCCGGCCTGGTCGAGCGGTTGCGCAACACGCCAGCTGGCGCGCCCGACGTCGTCACCGCCGAGTTGCCCGAGGGCGAGCGGGTCGATGGCCCCGTCGCCGTCAACATCGGGCGCCTCGGCGCGAATGTCGGCGCGCTTGTCGGCGCCGGGCACGAGCGAGGCGAGCGAGTGCTGGTGCTGGCCGGCGCGGCCCCCCCCCCCCCCGCCCCTTGCCGTTCGCCGCGCATTTCCTGTCCCCCGCGAACCCCAGACTTGCTCCGTCACGCCCATCCCGCCACACGTGAGCGTTTACATTCTTCCATGAGCACCACGATCACAGCCATCACT
>JAEVYR010000583.1 GCA_023392645.1 Chloroflexota bacterium
TCGGTGCGGAGGTGGCCGAGCGCGACGTCCATCGAGTTCCAAAAGGTGCCGCCGAGGCGATAGCGGTCGTCGGCGCCGCTCTCGTTCGTGCCGATGCCCGCGATGCCGACCTCGCCGGAGTCGATCACCAGGGCCTGCTCGCGCTCGTCGAGCGGAATGAACTGATTGCGCAGGGCTCCGGGGATGCCAGGCGCGTCGGCGCCGAGATCGAGCGGGTTGCTGAACCCGTACCACGCGGCCTTGGTGTTTGCGACGCGGACGCTCCAGGTGATGTCGGCATCGGCGCCGGTCAGCTCGCGAATGACGCGGCCCTGATCGTCGAAGGCGTAGACGCGGAAGCGCTGGACCTGCTTCTTGATCGCGCTGACGCCGTCCTTGAACCCGCCCTCCGGCTCGGGCGCGAGCCCGGGGACCTCCGGGGCGAGGTACCAGCTTTCGGCATTGCCGACGCGGGAGAAGCCGATGGGCGGGAAGACGGCGGCGCGAGCGATCGGAGCGTCGGCGGGGGCGGCCTCGGGCGTGCCGAGCGGAGAGACGGTCGCCTTGGCGACGATGGGACCGCCGAGGGCGAGGGCGGCCGCGCCGAAGAGGAAATCGCGTCGTCGAATCGGCTGGTGCGTGATATCTGCCATGGTTCCTCCCCGCTGGTACGCGTGGCTCGACAGCTACTGGTTTCGGTTGTTCGTTACGGTTTCGGACCCCTGCTCGGAGTATACCGGACACCACCGACTCGAGCACCGATCGCGAGAAGGCGCCGCTGTCATATCATTGCTCCATGGACCTGTCATCAACCGCCCGCATTCCGGCGTTCGTGCCGGAGACGATATCGACGCGACCTCGCATCACACTTTGGGGAGGACCGGTCGCTGCCGTCCCCGAGGCGCTCCAGGTCGCGGTGGCCCCCGCCACCCACGTGCTCCACGAGTGGCGCGACTATGTGGTGCACTGCGAAGGCGCGGCGCGGCTTGACGTTGGATCGAGCAGCGTCGGCCCGATCGGCGGGGTGTTCCTGGTGCGGTTCGAGAACCAGCTCGGGCTGTCGCACATCCGGGCATTCGACGATGCGGGCCGGATGGTCGACAGTCGCCACGTCGAGGTCATCAGCCCGAAGATGGGCAGTGTCGATCACTCGCTGGCGTTTCTCCGGGCTATGCTGGCCGACCTCGTCTCTGAGCGAGGGGCGCTGGCGTTCCTGCCTTGGGCGCAGACCGCTCGCACCGTGCGGTCGGTTCATCGGCCGCCGTCGCTGTTGATGCAGTACTTCTTCCTGCTTCGGAATGCGGACTCGATCAACGAAGCGACGCACCTGATCGAGCGCAGCCCGCACCGGGTGCTGGACGACGAGAGCCAGCACGTCTCGCTGTTCGACCTGGCCGAGATCGATGCCGATGTGGTGCTCCAGCTCGTGCAGGGCGATGCCGGCTGGGATCGCTCGACGTCTCCCGCGAGGTTGACCGCCGCCCCAGCCGGCGTCTGGTTCCGCGCCGCGCGGGAGAGCTTCGATTCTGCCGAGAACCGATTCGTCAAGGCGGTGGCGACGTCAATGGCCGATGCCTGCGCCAAGGTGTTGCGCGTCCCGTGGCTGGGTGCGGTCGACGATCCGGGAGTTGCCCGCCGCCGTGACACGCTGAGCCGGCTCCAAGCGCGACTGTCGCAATTCTCGCGCGCGCCGATGTTCGACGACGTCGGACCGATGCACCGAGTGCCGTCGGCGTCGCGTGTGCTTCAGCGGCGAGCGGGATATCGGGACCTCAACATGCACTGGCAAGCGTTCCTGACGTCGCGCGAGCCGGTCTGGCAGCGGCTGCAGGAGGCCATCGACCTGCGCGACGTGGCAACACTGTACGAGTACTGGGTCTGGTTCGCGCTGTGCCGGGAGATAGAGGAGGCGACAGGGGAGCGGCCGGTGATCGACACGCTCCCGGCGGCGGAGGCGGGGTTGCGGCACGGGTTGCGCGCCACCTTTCGCGATCGCGGCACGCTGATCTACAACGCGTCGCGGAGGGGATATTCGGGGGTGTGGCTGCGGCCCGATTACCTGTGGGAGCCGGTGGACGGGGCGAAGGTCGCGCTCGATGCGAAGTTCCGGCTGGCGTGGGACGCCGCGCCGCTGGATGCTGACGTTGAGGAGATGGCTGACCCGGTTGCGCGGGCGAAGGCGGACGACCTGGTGAAGATGCACGCCTACCGCGACGCGATTCCCGGACTTCGGGCGGCGGTGGTGATCTATCCCGGAACGGTCGCGGAGTTTCGGCCGGTGGCGGGGCTGCCGGTGACAGGCGTCTCTGTAGCGGACGTGTTGGGCGGAGACATCGAAGGCGTCGGGGCAATCCCGATGCATCCAGAGGAGATCGGCGGATGAGCGAGCAGATGAGCGAGACGGTGAACCCTATGGACGGTACCACGCAGGTACCAATCGGGCCGAAAGCTGGCTCACATGGCGAGATACCGGAGTGGCTGCGTGGCGCAAACGCACGTCCCATAGCCGAGCTGTTTGCAAATGCTCTGACCTTGGCCCATGCACATCACCCGAAATCATGGGCAGTAACACGTCCAAGTCGAGGCGGAAAGGTTGCTCTGGACGTACAAGGCACCAACGTTATCGAGGTAGCGGGCGAGTTTGTGAGAGTTGTTGTCCCAAGAGATCTGGAGGACTTCTACCTGCTGGATCGGTTGTCAGAGTATCAGCACAGGGAATTGCGGTCTCCAGTCGATTCAATGGCCGTTACGTTGAGCCGGACAGAGGAGTCGGATGTCTTTGAGAGGC
>JAEVYR010000611.1 GCA_023392645.1 Chloroflexota bacterium
ACCGGGTACCCCTTCACGCGGCGACAAGCCGCATCGCTCGCCGTTCCGCTAGACCCCGAACCACTCGTGGACGCGGGCGATGATCGCCTTCTCGAAGAGGTCGTCCGAGTGCCGGTCCCGCAGCCACCGGGCGAGGCTGCCGCCCGCGGCGTCGTCGATCTCCTTCCAGCACGTCCCCGGGTCGCTGACTGCGCGCAGCAGCTGGTCCTCGGCCTCGGCGGGCGTGCGGTAGAAGAACGGGTACTCGTCGGGCAGCAGCGCGTGCGCCCACGGCAGGTCGGGGAAGATCCCGACCGCCCCGGCTGCCAGCGCCTCGACGTACTCCAGGCCGTACGACTCCTCGGTCGCCGTGGCGAGGAACGCCGTGGTCCGCGAGAGGGCCTCCCAGTAGGAGTCGCGGGTCGCGGTGAGCGGGCCCACCCACATCCAGTCGCGGTGCGACATGCGCATCGCGAGCTCGGACACCAGGTGCGACTCGTGCAGTCGCGCCTCGACGCGGATCGGCGTCCTGTCGTGGACGCGCTCGACCACCTCGAGGAACATCCGCGGCTGCTTGCGCTCGGAGACGTAGATCGCCGGGTAGAGCACCAGCGGGGTCGCCGGCTCCTGGCGGGGCCGCACGTGGTCCAGCCGGAAGCCCAGGTTGACCCACGCGACCTTCGCCTTCTCGGCGAGCTCGGACACGGTGTACCGGGACACCACCTCGCGCACCTCGGTCGCGGTGCGCTCGGAGTTGGCGAACGTGGGGAAGAGGGCGCAGGACAGTGCCAGTGCCGACTGCTCCACGGGATCCGGGTAGGTCGTCGTCGGCCACCAGACGAAGTTCATCAGCTGGGGCGCCGCGCCGGCGGGACGCAGGGTGCGCCACACGTCGACGGAGTCGAGCACGTCCATGTTGATGACCACGGTGGTCACCGGGTCGACGAACTCCAGCGGGATGAGGTCGAACCCCTCGCTGCGGCGGGGCCCGGGGCCGATGAGCTCGGCCCCGGGGAACACCCGCAGCAGGCGGCGGACCAGCGTCGATCCCGCGTCGTGGCCGACGACGTGACCGTCGCTGTCCACGAGCGCGGCATCGTGCTTGATAGCGATCCGCCGGGCGCTCATCGCGCTGCGCTCTTCTCCACATCGACCTCCGCGTCGCGACCTGCCTGGTCAGCTGCCTGCGTGACGATGCCCGCGGCGACGACGGGCCGCTGGTCGGCGGCCGGCTCGACCGGCATCGGCGCCGGGGGCTCCTCGACAGTGTCCTCCAGCGACGCGCGGATCCGCATGCCGTAGAAGGAGCGCCACACGAAGTACGCGGAGATGACCAGGAACACCCCGGAGAGCACCGTGACGAGCGTGCCGTTGCCCTGGTTCGTCAGGCTCACGGCGAGCTCGACGGCCAGCAGGCCGAAGAGGGTCGTGAACTTGATGACCGGGTTGAGGGCCACCGACGAGGTGTCCTTGTAGGGGTCGCCGACGGTGTCGCCGACGATCGTCGCGTCGTGCAGGGCCGTGCCCTTGGCGTGCAGGTCGACCTCGACGACCTTCTTCGCGTTGTCCCAGGCGCCGCCGGCGTTCGCCATGAAGATCGCCTGGTAGAGGCCGAAGACGGCGATCGAGACGAGGTAGCCGATGAAGAAGTACGGCTCGAGGAACGCGAAGCACAGGGTGCCGAAGAACACGGCCAGGAACATGTTGAGCATGCCCTGCTGCGCGTACTGCGTGCAGATCTCGACGACCTTGCGCGAGTCCTTCTCGCTCGCCCGGGTGGCCGAGGAGTCGAGCTTGATGTGCTCCTTGATGAACTCCACCGCGCGGTAGGAGCCCGTCGTCACGGCCTGGATCGAGGCGCCGGTGAACCAGTAGATCATCGCGCCGCCGGCGATGAGGCCGAGCAGGAACGGCGCATGCAGGATCGAGAGGTTCCCGACGTTCTCGGTCAGGCGGTTCGTCAGCGCCATGATGATCGAGAAGATCATCGTGGTGGCGCCGACGACGGCCGTGCCGATGAGCACCGGCTTGGCGGACGCCTTGAACGTGTTCCCGGCGCCGTCGTTCTCCACGAGCATCTGCTTGGCGGCGTCCCACTTGACGTCGACGCCGAAGTCCCGCTTCATCTCGTCGTCGATGCCCTCGATCTCCTCGATGAGGGACAGCTCGTAGACGCTCTGCGCGTTGTCCGTGACGGGGCCGTAGGAGTCGACTGCGATCGTGACCGGGCCCATGCCGAGGAAGCCGAAGGCGACCAGGCCGAAGGCGAACACCGCCGGCGCGGCCATGATCGCGCCCAGGCCCTGCTCGCTGATGAGGAACGCGGCGCCCATGAGCGCGACGATCGTCAGACCCAGCCAGTAGCCCGAGAAGTTGCCGGCGACGAGGCCGGACAGGATGTTGAGCGACGAGCCGCCCTCGCGCGAGGACTTGACGACCTCGCGGACGTGCTTGCTCTTGGTCGAGGTGAACACCTTGACCAGCTCGGGGATGATCGCGCCGGCCAGGGTGCCGCAGCTGATGATCACCGCGAACTTCCACCAAACGCCCGCGGCGTCACCGGTGAGGTCGCCGAGGACATACCACGTGGTGACGAAGGTCAGCGCGATGCTGAGGGCCGAGGTGAGCCACACGAGCTGGGTCAGCGGGGCCTCGAAGTTCATCCGCGTCGCGTTCTTGTACCGCGCCCGGACCACCGCGTCGTTGATGAGGTACGACAGCGCGGAGGCGACGAGCATGACGGCGCGGACCGCGAAGATCCAGACGAGCAGCGTGGCCTGGATGGACTGGTCGGTGATGGCCAGCAGGATGAACGTGATGAGCGCGACGCCGGTGACGCCGTAGGTCTCGAAGCCGTCGGCCGACGGGCCGACCGAGTCGCCGGCGTTGTCGCCGGTGCAGTCGGCGATGACGCCCGGGTTGCGCGCGTCGTCCTCCTTGATGCGGAAGACGATCTTCATGAGGTCGGAGCCGATGTCGGCGATCTTGGTGAAGATGCCGCCGGCGATGCGGAGCGCCGACGCGCCCAGCGACTCGCCGATGGCGAAGCCGATGAAGCACGGGCCCGCGAGGTCGTTGGGGATGAAGAGCAGGATGAACAGCATGAGGAGCAGCTCGACGCTGATGAGCATCGTGCCGATCGACATGCCGGCCTGGAGCGGGATGGCGTAGGTGGGGAACGGCTTGCCGGCGAGCGACGCGAAGGCGGCGCGCGAGTTGGCGTAGGTGTTCACGCGGATGCCGAACCAGGCGACGCCCGCGGAGCCGATGATGCCGATGAGGCTGAACAGCAGGATCACCGCGATGCGGCCCGCGCCCTGCTCCTGGAAGAAGCCGAAGTAGGCGACGATGATGACCGCGATGAACGCCCACAGGATGGCGATGAACTTCGCCTGGGTGAGCAGGTAGGTCTTGCAGGTCTCGTAGATGAGCTCGGAGATCTCGAGCATCGACCGGTGAACCGGGAGGTTCTTGAGGCGGGTCGAGATGGCGAGGCCGAAGACGAGGCCGGCGGCGCAGACGACGAGGCCGATGGCGAGGAGCGACCACCCGGTCATCCCGAGGAAGGTGACCGACCGGAGGTCGGGGAGTACGAGGTTCGCCTCTCCGCCGTGGTGCTTCTCTGCGGCGTTCAGCGCAAGCGACGTGAGTACGGCGGACAGGTTCATAAAAAAACGCAGGCCTCCCTAGGCAGGGTCCGACGGCGCGACGGACGCGAACTGCTCAAAGTTGCGACGGATCTCGCGCCAAGGAGAAAAAGGGAGCGCATGGTACCGGCCGGGCGTTCCGGAATCAAGGAACGGCCAGGGGGCGGCAGCTTGTCACCTGACGTAAATTCTTTGCCGATATGAGCGCTTGCGCTGTGTGAAGCTTTTCAACGCGGCGCGGCGGCAGCGTTTCCGCCGGGTTGGCGCGCGGGCCGACGGGGTCCCTCGTCAGCGGGAGGCGCGAGCGTCGGGCGGCGGGAGCTCGGCGCGCTCGAGGGTCGCGAAGTTCACGTTGGGG
>JAEVYR010000618.1 GCA_023392645.1 Chloroflexota bacterium
CCGGGCGACCCGGCTGAGCTCCTCTGATGCTTCTTCGATCAGCTCCTGCTGGACGGTCAGCCCGAGGTCGTCGAGCTGCTGCTGATCGACCGCATCGGGCGCCTCGAACATGAGATCGACACCGCGCTGGTTCTTCGGGAAGGCCATCACCTCGCGGATGTTCTCCTCGTGGGCGAAGACCATGATCAGGCGATCGATGCCGGGCGCGATGCCGCCGTGCGGGGGCGCGCCGAACTCGAGCGCGTCGAGGATCGCGCCGAAGCGCTCGTGCTGGGCTTCCTTCGAGTGGCCCATCATCTCGAAGATGCGCTCCTGCTTTGCCCGGTTGTGGATCCGGATGCTGCCGCCGCCGAGCTCGAAGCCGTTGCCGACGAGGTCGTACTGCTTCGCACGGACCCTGCCGGGATCGGTGTCGAGCAGCGGCTCGTCCTCCTCGAAGTAGCTCGAGAAGGGGTTGTGGGTGGCGTCCCAGCGCTGGCCCTCGTCGTCCCACTCCAGCAGCGGGAATTCGACCACCCAGCAGAAGGCGAGCACGTTGGGGTCCGCCAGCTCCAGACGTTCCCCGAACTCGAGCCGGAGGGTCGAGAGCGTCGCCGCGACCACGGCCGGCTGGTCGGCGACGATCAGGACGAGGTCGCCCGTCGTCGCGCCGATGCCGGTCGTCAGCGCGTCGATCTCCGTCTCGCTCAGGAACTTGGCGATCGGGGACCGGAGGTTGCCCTCCTGCAACTGCATCGTGGCGAGCCCCTTCGCGCCGGCCTGCTTCGCCAGCTCGGTCACCTCGTCAATCTGCTTGCGGGTGTAGCCGGCGCAGCCGGGCACGACGATCGCCTTGACCTGCCCGCCGGCATCGAGCACGCCCTTGAACGCCTTGAATTCGGTCTCGCGTAGCGCGTCGGAGACGTCCTGCAGCTCCATGCCGAAGCGGAGATCTGGCTTGTCGTTGCCGTAGCGCGCCATCGCGTCGTGGTAGGGGATGCGCGGAAACGGTGTTTCCTGGATCGTCATGTCGGAGTACTGCTCGGTCAGCTCGATGTAGAGCTGCTCGGTCAGGTTCATCACGTCGTCCTGGTCGACGAACGACATCTCGAGATCGAGCTGGGTGAACTCCGGCTGGCGGTCGGCGCGCTGGGCCTCGTCGCGGAAGCACCGCGCGATCTGGAAGTAGCGGTCGAATCCGGCCACCATCAGAAGCTGCTTGAGCTGCTGCGGCGATTGCGGCAGCGCGTAGAAGGCGCCGGGGAACTGGCTGCTGGGCACGAGGTAGTCGCGCGCGCCTTCCGGTGTGCTCTTGATGAGCATCGGCGTCTCGATCTCGAGGAAGCCGCGCTGATCGAGGAAGTCGCGCATGTGCTTGACCACGCGGTGACGCAGGATGATGTTGTCGGTCATGCGGCGGCGGCGAAGGTCGAGATAGCGATATTTGAGTCGCAACGACTCGTCGACCTCGACCTCCTCGTTGATGTAGAAGGGCGGCGTCTTCGATGTGTTGAGAATCGTGACGGCGTGCGCCTCGACCTCGATCTCGCCGGTCGCCATCTTCGCGTTGGCGGTGCCTTCCGGGCGCTGGCGGACGAGGCCGTCGACGCGGATCACGTACTCGTTGCGGAGGTCGCCGGCGGTTTCATGGGCGGCCTGATCGATTTCGGGATTGAAGACGACCTGGGTGATGCCGAAGCGGTCGCGCAGATCGATGAAGATCAGGCCGCCGAGGTCGCGACGGCGGTTGACCCAGCCCTCGAGCGTCACCTTCTCGCCGGCGTTGTCGAGGCGGAGCTCGCCGCAGGTGGTGCGATCGATCGCGTCTGGTCGGGCATCGATGGCGGTCATGCCGTCTCCCTGGGAATGATGAAACGAATGATCAAAACCCGTACGGGAGCGGCTTGTCCCCTCCCGGCCGCCCGCAGGGCGGCAATCATCAGGGCTGGGACAGGCCCGGCCTGCGCGGGTTTGCGTGGTGGCGCGCCCCCTATACGTTGTCGGAACGTGACGCCTCGACGTGCCGTTCGAGGGCAGCGCGAAGGACGGCGTCCGGATCGTCGCCACCCTCAATGATACCCGCGATCGCGGCCAGCATCAGGTCGCCGGGGTCGCCGCTGTTCGCCTCGGCGGCGTCGAAGGGGTGCTTCTTCAGGACGCGAGACGCGCGCTCCAGCGCCGGCATCGAACGGGGCTGGCCGTCGGCGGCCTTGGTCGGCTTCTTGCCGTTCGCGCGCTCCTCGGCCTTGATCCGCTGCCAGAGTCCGACGACCTCCTCGGCGTGCTCGGCCGCCTCGTCGCCGAAGACATGCGGATGGCGGCGGACGATCTTGGTGGCGATGCCCTCATAGACGTCCTCCAGTGTGAAGTGGCCCGCTTCCTCGGCAATCTGGGCATGCATCGCGATCAGCAGGAAGAGATCGCCCAGCTCCTCGGCGAGGTTGTCCATGTCGCCGGCATCGATCGCGTCGACCGCCTCGTAGACCTCGTCGACCAGCGCGTTTTTCAGGCTCGCGTTCGTCTGCTTGCGGTCCCAGGGGCAGCCGTCGGGCTGGCGCAGCCGGGCAACGATGTGCTGGAGCGTGCGCGGGTCGCGGCCGGCGTCGAGCACGGGCAGGGGCGGCACCCACAGCGCGACGAGCGCCCCACCAGGCATGCCGGACAGTTCCCCGATCGTGAGCTGATCGAGGCTCTCCTCGAGCAGGCCCGCCGCCTCGACCCGCGTGACCACGTGCTCGGGCGGGAGAATTCGCGAAAGCGCGGTGGCGATGCCGCGGATGATCGGTGCGTCGTAGACGTGGGTGAAGAGCATCGGCCGGCGCGGCGAGCCGGTGAAGCGACCCCCCGCGAAGGGCGCGTGACGCTGATCAGCGGCGACCTCGCGGGCGGAAAAGAGCTGGACGTCGTCGCGCATCGGATCGAAGCCGGCGGCGGTGGCGATCATGTCGACCACGCTGAGGCCGCTCAGCACGCGCGTCGCCAGCCCGCGCTGACGGGCCTCGGCCAGCGTCTCCTCGACCAGGCCCTCGCCGAACCGAGGATGGCCTGGCACCGCCAGCGTCACCGGGCGCTCGCCGGCGGCGTCACAGACGGCGAGGCTGGCTATGCGCCAGCGACCGCCCGGCGCGGCGTCGTGCTGGCGCATCTGCCCGAGATCGGTGACGCCTGGGCCGGCGAGGATGTCATCGAGTGGCACGTCGCCGTGGCCGCGCACGAAGAGTCGCGTCGCATCGTCGAGGGC
>JAEVYR010000632.1 GCA_023392645.1 Chloroflexota bacterium
GCCTGTCGTCCATCGTCGAACATGTTACGACCCCGTCTCCCCGGTGGGGTCCGTTTCCGGTCGGCGCTTGAACATGGCGAGCATCCGGGCGGTGACCGCGAAACCGCCGACGACGTTGGCGGCGCCGAGGGCGACGGCGATGAAGCCGACGACCATCAGCGCGGCGTTGTCGACCTGCGCCATCAGCGTCATGCCGCCGAGGATGACGATGCCGCTGATCGCGTTGGTCGCCGACATCAGCGGGGTGTGCAGGGTGGCGGGCAACCGCCCGATCAGCTCGACCCCAAGGAAGAGGGCGAGCAGAAAGACGTAGGCGCCCATCAGGAAGGCGTCGTTCATGCCTGGCCTCCGGAGTTCCGGCGAGTGTCGCCGTCGTTGCCGATCGTGCCGTCGATGTCGTCGGAGACCTCATCGGGGTCGGTGGTGGTGCCGCCGTCGTCTTCGAGCATCTCCTCGATCTCGCCTGGAGACGAACCGGCGATGTCCTCGAGCGTGTCGTCGGCCTGATCGCCGCTGTCCGTCGTCGCGGCGGCCTCCCAGGCGGCGGGCGCCGGGGGCGGCTCCGGTGGCTCGGCCGCTTGTGCCTGCTCCGGAGCGGCGGCATCGGCCGAAGGCGCCGCATCGGCCGGCGCGGCCGCCGGTGCGGCAGCGGCGACGGGCGGAGCCTCCTCGGTGCCGCCGAGCGGCGGCTCGCCCATCACCTTGCGGGTGAGCTCGTGGATGATCTCGCCATCGTGGACGATCGCGGTTCCGGCGACGATGTCGTCATCGAAGTTGATGTTGAGCTGGCCGTTGCTGACGAGCAGCCCGAGGAAGCTCTGGATGTTGCGGGCCAGCACCTGAGAGGCGTGCACCGGCACCAGGCTCGGGATATTCGCCGGCGCCATGATCGTCACGTCATCGACCACGACCGTATCCGGGTACTGCGAGAGCTCGCAGTTGCCGCCCATCTCGCCGGCGAGATCGACGATCACCGTGCCTGGCTTCATGCCGCGGACGGCCTCCTCCGTGATCAGCACCGGTGCGGGCCGGCCGGGGATGAGCGCGGTCGTGATGACGACGTCGGCCAGCGCGATCTCCTTGGCCAGCTCTGCCTGCTGGCGGCGCGTCTGGTCCTCGCTCGCCTGGCGGGCGTACCCGCCGGCGCCGGCGAGATCCTCGCCGAGATCCAGCTCGACGAATCTCGCGCCGAGGCTCTCGACCTGCTCCTTGACGACGGCGCGGACGTCGTATCCATACACCACGGCACCGAGGCGCTTCGCGGTGCCGATCGCCTGCAGGCCAGCGACGCCGGCACCGAGGATGAGCACCCGCGCCGGCGTGATCGTGCCGGCGGCGGTCATCATCAGCGGGAAGATCTTGCCGAGCGCGTCGGCGGCCATGATCACCGACTTGTAGCCGGCGAGGTTGCTCTGCGACGAAAGCGCGTCCATCGACTGCGCCCGTGTGGTGCGGGGGATGGCGTCCATGCTGAACGCTTCGACGCCCTTGTCGCGGAGCTCGCGAACAAGGTCGTGCCGGGTGAGCGGCGCGAGGAAGGCGATCAGCACCTGCCCGCGTCGCAGGGCGCCGAGCTCGTCGATGTCGTCGTACGTGGCGGGCGCGTGGACCTTCAGCACGACGCCGGCGCGATCGTAGATCGCGCGGGGATCATCGACGATCTCCGCGCCGGCCTCCGCATACAGCGCGTCGGGATACGATGAGCCCTCGCCGGCGCCGCGCTCGACGATGACCGTCGCGCCGTCGCTGACGAGGCGCTTGACCACATCAGGGACCAGCGCGACGCGTTTTTCCGCCTCCGCGCGCTCTCTCGGAACGCCGAGCACAATCGCCGTCCCTCCTTCAGTTCGATCTGCCATGCGGCCTCTCTCCTCCATACTGGCCGTCCTCCGCCTCAAGACACGGGGCGGCTGGGTGGCGATGTCATGGTTTGGGGCAGTGTACTATCTCGCCAATTGGGCGCAAGAGCAGGTCGTCCCGATCGGCGAACGCGCGGGCCGGGGGCGGCGCGTGGCGCGGGCACCGGTGCCGACCGCGATGTCAGTACCTGGCGTCGTCGTTCTGTATACCGGGTCATACCCCCCACCGGCCGCCGCGATTCGAGGAGCATCGACCTACATGTCTGAAGCATCTGCCAGGACCTCAGCCGATGCGTCCTCCAGCCTTGGCACATGCCGTGGAGAATGATCCGGATTCGGCGCGAGACACGAAGACGTCCGTTTCCCGCAACGTGGGCGCATCTGCCGGGGCGGCCGCGGCATTTCTGTTGCTTCGCATCTTCGCCGTGTCGGGATGGGACTGGCACACCGCGAGCGAAGTCGCCGACACCGTCGATTTCGGCGCCGCCCTCTCCATTGCGCTGGGGACCCTGTTTGCCGAGCCCGAAACCACCAGCCTGCTGCTGATGGTGTTGTTTCCGCTGATAGTGGTGGATTTCGTCTGGCCTCCCGCGGGACGCGATCGCTGGTCGGTGCCGGTACTTCTGCTCATCGCGGTGTTCGGATCCGTGGCCATCTCGCTGGTGTTGACGATGCGCGATTGGTGGTTCCCCATCGGCGCCATCGTCATCGCGACAGTCCTGGTCTGCGTGCGCCTGCTATGGCGACCCGGTGCCGCACTTGACGCGGTGCTCAAGCCGATCCGAAGCGTGGGGATGATCACCATCGCCGGTATTCTCTTGCTGGCGACGACGGTCACGAC
>JAEVYR010000645.1 GCA_023392645.1 Chloroflexota bacterium
GCGGTGCGCCGCGCGATCGACGACGACGCGCTGGCGCTGACGCTCGGCGGCGACCACGCGCTGGCGTTCGGCACGCTCGCCGGCGCGGCGGGCGCGACGGAACGGCTGGGGCTGATCTGGCTCGACACCCACCCCGATCTCAACACCCCGGCCACCAGCGCGAGCGGGCACATGCACGGCATGCCGCTCGGCACGGCGATCGGGCTCGACAACCGCGCGCTGCCAGAGCTGGACGCACCGGCCGGAGGGCGGATGCTCGATCCCGGCGATATCGCCATGCTCGGCATCCGCGATATCGATGCTGGCGAGCGCGACGCGATCCTGTCGCGCGGTATCTGGGCGCTGTCGATGGAGGAGTGGACCGATACAGGCATCGTCGCCGGGCTCGACCGCGCGCTGGCGCACCTGGCAGGACGCGGGATCACGGCGGTGCACGTCTCGTTCGATCTGGACGTGCTCGACCCGAGTGTGCTGCCCGGCACCGGCACGAAGGCGCCGGGCGGACTGACCTACCGGGAGGCGTCGCAGGTGTTGCGGCGGCTGCACGCGTGGGATGGTCCGGTGAGGTCGCTGGACATGGTGGAGCTCAACCCGCGGCTGGATCCGACCGGGAACAGCACGACCATCGCGGCGCATCTGCTCGCCACCGCCCTCGGCCTGCGCCAGCTCCCCCCGAGGGATTGACGACCCATCGCTGATTCGCGCGCAGGGGCGGGTTCGCGAAGCGATACCCGTCCCTACGGCTCTCCGTCCGGCACGAGCAGCGCCAACGTGGCGGTGAAGCCGTGGAGGACCGGATCGCCGGTCGGGCCGGCGGGGCCGATCTCGCCGTTGCAGAACATCCCCGCGACCGGCACGTCGGCCAGCAGCTCGTCCACGACGCACGAATCGTGGTGCGGCGTCCGGAACATGGCCTGTCCCCGCCCGTTGCAGGTGAACAGCAGTGCCGCCGGTGGCGCGTCCGGCAGGAGCCCTCGCAACTCGGCCAGGCGACGTCGCAGCTCCTTTGATGCCAGCGCGGGATCGCGCCGCTGAAACTGCACCGTTTGTCCGAGGCGGGGCTTCCCGCCCACGATGATCGATCGCGTCTCGGGGTCGCTGCCGAGGATGCCGCGGACGATGAAGTCGCCCCGCGCAAACTCGTCCCGATACTCGTCCAGCGGGAAGCCGATCAACCACTCACCGAGCGGCAAATCCGCGGTGGCGTCGTTCTCGTTCGGGCACGCGGTGTCGAGCAGCACGTCGAGCGCGGGCCGATGGCCGATCTCCAGGATCGTATTGCGGTCGATCTTCGTGATCGTCCACGTCGCCCCCACGGGCTCGGCGCCGCCGGCGATCACGGGAACCAGTCGCACCGGCCCTTCGAGCAGCAGCGCGACACCGCCCTCGTCGTAGACCTGCCCATCGATGAATACCCATGTCCGCCGCCGGTGTTCGCTGGCCGACGCCATGCCGCCGAGGATCGGTGTGGCTGGATAGCATCCGCCGAGGCCGGAGATGAGCGCATTGGAATCCATACGGTAGGGATCGGCGAGCAGGATCACCCCTTTCACCCCGGCCGGATCCACGCCGGTGGTGTCGTGCCACGTCTCTGGATCTTCCAGCAACGGCACGGACTCCTGGTGAAGCCGGATCGGCGTGGCGGTGACGCCGGGCAGCCACAGCGCGAGGGCGCTGAGGCCGGGGACATCTTCGTACTCGCGGCCGTTGGCGAGCACACCGCTGGCGCTGGCGCCGATCACGGTCGCGGCGCCGATGTGCTGGCGCAGCTCCGCCAGGATGGCGCCGTTGTGCGCCTGCCAGGAATCGTTGATGAAGACGACGAGGAGATCGGGAGGTGGCTCGTTTCCGGCGGGGTCGGCCAGCTCGGCCGCCAGCAGGTCGACGGCCAGCTTGCCGTCAGCGGTTGCGATTACGGCGGCGCGGGCTTTGAGCGATGTGTGCGGAGCAGCCGCCGAGTGGCCGGTGGGCCCGGTGTTGTAGTCGTGCGCCATGGAGCTCCCGCATGATCCGATGAATGACCAACCCTCCCGCCGCCGGGCAGTATGCTCGGGCTCGGGCACAGGCAAGGGTCGCGTGATGCCGATGCCGGATTGTATCCGGCTGGCGGGAAAGCGCAAGCGGGGGTCTCATGGAAATGTCGTGATACCGGATGCAGCTCGAGATCACGACCAAACCCACCGGTCTCATCGCGGCCCTCATTCTCCATCGGTATACCGATGGAATATCGAGCGCGGTACTTTGGGATGCAAACGTCACGAATCGCGTGACTTTCTGATCAATGGAGATGACCGTTGGTGGCTGGGAGTGCCTGACCTGCGATTACCCCGACGAAACCGAGTCCTGCATTGACGTGCTCGGTGGGGGAAACCGGCTCCTTCGACGGTTGGGTCTCCCGGAATGGATACGCATGATTTCTGGGAACGCCTTGCCGGCAGATCGATGCTGCACGTCGGAACTGCGGGGAGTCCCGCGGCCCCGGCCATTCACCCGGGACGTCGTCCATGCAGAGTTCTGCTGTCAGATGCTCCATGCAGGTCTTGTTGATAGCGACTGTGTTGCTGGGTGTTGCCTGCACAGAGCAATCCGATCCAATTGCCACGCGGCCCCCTGATGCGGAGACACCGACGCCATCGTGGCCTCGCCCTCTCCGTCGACGCGGTCGCCGCGCCGACCAGCAACGCCTTCGAGAACGACGGCATCCTGATCGTCTCCGACGTGGCGCGGCCCGCCTTCCTCGAAAACCGGCCGGGCAGCGCGCGCTGGCTGGCGCCGGTGCTCGATCAGCAGCAGGGGACGGCGCGAGCGGTGATCTTCACCGGAGTGATCGTGCAGACGCTGATCGAGGTGCTGCTGGCGGCGGTGGCGGGCATCGTCATCGCTGCGGTGCTGCTGGAGCTGTTCGCGCGCGAGCTGGTGCTGGAACGGCTGCCGATGCCGCCATCGACGGTGGTGCCGGTCGAAAGCGCGCTGCTGGAACTGGCCGGGGCGCTCATCGTCGTGCTGCTGGCGAGCCTGATCCCGGCGATCTCGGCGGCGCGGTCGAGCGAGGTGCAAGCGCTTCGGGCCTGATGCACCAGAACGGTCACCAGTCCGACGATGAGCGAAGCGAAGGAGCTGCCCGTAGTGAAGGGCTCGCGCGGTCGGGTCAGAACGCCGGGACGTAGTCCGGGTCGTGGGGGCGGATGCCGCCCTCGGGCGGGGTGAAGCCGTAGGTCTCGGAGAGGTAGCGCACGACCTGCTCGATGACGTCGTCCGGGGTCGAGGCGCCGGCGGTGACGCCGACGTTGGTGGCGCCCTCCAGCCAATCGGCCTGAATCTCGGCCTCGCTCTCGATGTGATACGACGGCACGCCGCGCTGGTTGCCGACATCGGCCAGCCGGGCGGTGTTGGAGCTCTTCTTGCCGCCGATGGCGAGGATGACATCGACCTCGTCGACAAGCCGCTTGAGCGACTCCTGCCGGTTGGTGGTCGGCTCGCAGATGGTGTTGCAGAGGCGGAACTCGCCACCCAGCGGCACGACCATCGCCTGCAGCTCGTTGGCGAAGACCATCAGCTCGTCGATGTTCTTGGTCGTCTGGCTGACGAGGGCGACCTTGCGGGGCGGCGTCACCTTGCCCTCGCCCTCCTCGCCTCGCTTCGCGTTCCAGGGCAAATCCTCGACGTGCTTGGCCGCAACCGACTTGCTGGTGTTGGCCCAGTTGAGGATGCCGCGTACCTCGGGGTGGTAGGAGTCGCCATAGACGACGATGTAATACCCCTGCCTGACGAGCTTCTGCGCGAGCCGCTGCAGCTTGGTGACGAGCGGGCAGGTGGTGTCGATCATCTCGAGGCCGCGCGTCTTCGCATCTTCGGAGAGCTGCGGGC
>JAEVYR010000047.1 GCA_023392645.1 Chloroflexota bacterium
CCCGCGCGGGCGGGGCGCGCGTCCGCCTACGCCGTGCCGAGGGATCTCCCGGGTCGGCCGGCCCGTAGGGCCGGGTCGATCCGGTCCGGCGCTTCGTCGTGGGTATCGCCTGTGCAGGTGGTCATCCTTCAACACATTCACGGACCGCGTCCCTTGGCGCGTCGCGCCGGGCACTGCGGGGGATCCTTCGACTCCGGTCCGTCCCACCTCCGCTCAGGATGACAGCGTTTCTTGTGACCGGGAATCGACGGATGGCGACCTTTCCACCTCAAGGCGGTATGCTGGATGGGTTCGAGCGATCGCGATGCACGGGACAGGGAGCACTGGCCATGATCGTTTCCCACGACGTCGGCAACGCCATCGATTGGTACCCTGGCGATGACCTCGAGCCCGGCTGGACCCTCGACTACGCCACCGCGCCAAAGCCCTTCTTCCACCCGGTCCGCACCCCCGCCGGCCATGTTCTCTCCCTCTTCGAGCCGGCCGACCACCGCTGGCACCGCGGTCTCTGGTTCACTATCAAGTTCGTCAACGGCGACAACTTTTGGGAGGAGAACCCACCCTTCGGCGAGCAACAGGTGGCCGGCATCCCGTCCATCACCCACCACGCGCCCGATGAGACGACCGTCGCGATGAGCCTCGACTGGATCGCGCCGGGTGGCGATCGCGTCATCGCCGAGCGCCGGGAGATGCACGCCCGCGCCACCGACGACGCCTTCGTCCTCGACTGGGCGACGACGCTGACCCCCGACACCGACGTCACGCTCGACCGCACCCCCTACACGACCTGGGGTGGCTACGGCGGGCTTTCGTTTCGTGGCACCCGCAATTGGCTGGTGAAGCGCTTCCTCCTGCCGGACGGTCCGGTCGACGGACGACCCGCCAGGCAAACTGGCGCCTGGTGCGAGATGTCCGGTCTCGTCGATGGCGGCCCGAACCTCTCCGCCGGGCTGGCCATGCTCGATCATCCGGACAACCCGCGCCACCCGACGCCGTGGTACGCCGGCGGTCCGGCCTCTGGCAATTTCCTCAACGCCGCGCTGCTCTTCCACGAGCCGATGACGCTGGCCGCCAGCGAGCCGCTCGCGCTGCGCTATCGGGTCCTCATCCATGACGGCGCCTGGGACGCCGGCCGGTTGCAGGCGGAGCACGACCGCTGGGTCGGGGAGAGGAGCGCACCGTGACCGAGCTCCCACAGTTCCCCGGCGCCGTCGGGTTCACCAACCTCCGCGTCTACGACAGCGTCGCGCCGGATGGCGTTCGCGGTGGTAGCCCGCACGTCCACCTCGCCAGCGCCGAGGCGTACATCGTCACCGCCGGCGAGGGTGCGGTGCACACGTTCGGCCCCGATGGCGAGCGCCGGTTCGACCTGGTGCCCGGCACGGTGGTCTGGTTCGAGCCCGGCATCGTCCACCGGCTCGTCAACACCAGCGGCGATCTCGAGATTCTCTGCGTCATGCAGAACGCGGGGTTGCCGGAGGCCGGCGACGCCGTGCTGACCTTTCCCGACGAGATCCTGGCCGATCCGGACGCCTATCGGGACGCGGCAAGCCTTGCCGGCGACGATCGCCTCGCCGATGCCGCGCGGCGGCGCGATCTCGCGGTCGAGGGCTTCGCCGCCATGCTCGACGGCGACGACGGCGCGCGCGCGGATCGGTACCAGCAGTTCCTCAAACGCGCCGTTGCGCTGCGGCGGGATCTCGTCCCGGAATGGCGCGATCTGTGGGAAAAGCGGCCGCTTGCCGAAGCACAGCTCACCGGCGATCGCCTCGACGCCCTAGCCATGGGCTCGATCGACGCGCTGCTCGCCGCCCGGGTCGCCTCGTTCAGCCCAGCGTGCGAGCAAGGCTACGGCATGTGCGGCCGCCTCGACACCTATCTGCCGGAAGGCTGGCGCTGATGGTGCGGCGCATTCGCGAGATGTTGAAGGGGAGGGGACGCATGGACGCAATACGCGTCGCGATCATTGGCACCGGCGGCATCGCCGGAGCGCACATCCAGGCGTGGGACGCCTGCGAGGATCGCATCGAGCGGGTCGCCGCCGTCGATATCGACGAGGCGCGGGTGAGAGCCTTTGCCGAAAAGCACGTCATCCCGCACACCTACACCGACGCTGGCGAGATGCTGCGCGAGCAGCGGCCGCATCTCGTCCACATCGCCACGCCTCCCGCGCTCCACGCGCCGCTGGCGATTCAGTGCCTCGAAGCTGGCGCTCACGTGCTCTGTGAGAAACCGCTGGTCGGATCGCTGCGCGAGTTGGACGCCATCGCCGACGCCGAGGCGCGCACCGGAAAATACTGCTCCAGCGTGGTTCAGTGGCGGTTCGGGTCGGCCGCGCGCCGGATTCGGCAGCTCGTCGACACCGGCGCCTTCGGCCGCCACACCGTCACCACCTGCCTGACGACGTGGTATCGCGATGCCGCCTACTACGCGGTGCCGTGGCGCGGCACGTGGAAATCCGAGCTCGGCGGCGTCAACATGGGACAGGCGATCCACCTGATCGACCTGATGCTCTGGCTCAACACCCCGTGGCGCGAGGTGACCGCGATCACCGAGACACTCGACCGCGACATCGAGGTCGAGGACGCCTCGGTGGCGATGATCCGCTTCGCCGATCGCTCGCTCGGCTCGGTTGTCAGCAGCGTGCTCTCGCCCCGGCAGGAGACGCGGCTGCGGCTCGACTTCCAGAAGGCGACGGCCGAGGTGGTCGGCCTCTACGGCTACCGGAACGCCAACTGGACCGTCACGCCGGTGGAGGGGACCGGCCTGCCGGATGGCTCGTGGCCGCCTGCGGAAGATGTCGGCGCCGGGCACGCCGCCCAGCTCGAGGTGATGCTCGACGCGCTCGCGGCCGGCGAGCGCCCACCGGCCGGCACGGACGAGATCCGGCCGACGATCGAGTTCCTCAGCGCGCTCTACAAGTCGGGGATGACCGGCCAGCCGGTCGCCCAGGGCGCGATCCAGCCCGGCGATCCCTTCTACGACCACGTCTCCGGCCGCGTCGCCGCCACCGCTTGATCCCCCACCAGGCGGCTCGGCCACAATCTGTCTCGCCTCCGCGAGGCATAGTCCCGAATTTTGTCCAGGCAGCTCACGCCATCCTCCCCTCTGCTACGATGCGCTCAGGATATTCACCGGACAGCAGATGCAATAGGGGAGGAATGTCGTGATCCATCGTCGCGTCGCTCGCATGGTCGTCGCCCTGCTCCTGATCGCCCTGATGGTGGCGCCGCCCGGCGCGAGCGGGCAGGGCGCCGGCCCCGCGCTGGCCGACCCGCTGCCGGACGGCGTCTCGTTCCAGATCCTCGCTTTGGCGGACGCGCCCGCGTCGCCGACCCACACCGACGGCATGCGACTCCATCGCATCGTTGTCGGCTGCGGGCAGGCCACGGGCGAGATTCCGGGGTCGGAGCAGCTCACCTGGGTCGAATACGGCCAGGTCGACGTCTACGACTGGGCCAGCGGCACGCGAATCGCCACCCTCTCCGCCGGGCAGGCGTTCGGCCCGACCGAGGGAAGCTTCTATCTTGCCAGTCCGGTGGGGCACAGCGCCGGCATCTGGCACTTCTCCGCCAGCGGCGGCGGCACGATCGGCGCGATGCTGCCGCCGATCTCCTTCGAGACGACCGACTGCGGCTCGGGCGTCACGCAACCGATGGAGACGCAGCCGGCGACCGTCACGACGGTCTTCGAGGGGAGTGCGGCGGCCCCGGCGGGTGGGTCGACCCTCTACGCCGGCGTCGTGCTGATGAGCCCCGGCTCCTCGATCGGTCAGCCCTACGCCAGCGGCGAGGGCTTGACGCGCTACGTCTCAAACGGTATCGGCGTGGTGCTGCCGGTGATGGGCGGGTTTGGCGACGGCTCGGTCGGGATGGCCGGGATTGGCGTCCCGGAAATCGCCCCGGGGCAAGCGGCGGCGCTGCTCGCCGGCGACCCGGTCACGCTCCAGAACTTCGGCGGCGCGCCGACGCTGGCGCTCATCTTCGGCGCCGTCCCGCCCGGCTCTCCCATCGCCAGCGTCCAGTAGGGACCGGACTCCGGGAGCGGTGCTCATGGGGTCGTCGTAGGGGCGGGCCGCCCCGTCCGCATGTGGTCTTTACGTCGTGCGATCGCGCCTGGTCAGTACAGCCGCGTCGTGTCGAGGCGCGGCTGCATCTTGTCGATCTCGCCGGCGAGGTAGTGCCCCAGGTTCTCGATGAACCGATCTGTGAGCGTGGCGTTCTCGCTGTCGGCGGTGCTGGCCGAATGTGGCGCGACCAGCACGTTCGGCATCCCCCACAGCGGTGAATCCACCGGCAGCGGCTCGACACGAAAGACATCCAGCGCTGCGAACCCCAGATGACCGTCTCGCAGCGTCTCGATCAGCGCGTCCTCATCAACCATCGCACCCCGGGCGATGTTGACGAGCACCGCGCCCGGTCGCATCGCCTGCAGCTCCGCCCGGCCGATCATTTCCTCCGTCTCCGCCGTGTGCGGCGCGCAGAGCACGACACAGTCGGCCCCGGCCAGCATCGACCCCAGCTCCTTGCGAGCGAAGAGACGGTCAACCCCGAGCGCGTCGGCGCGCGTCGCGCTGTTGTCGCGCCCCATCGCCCAAACCTCCATCCGGAACGCCTTCGCGAGCCGGGCGACCTCCCGCCCGATTCGTCCCGGACCGACGATCGCCATCGTTTGGCCGGCCAGGGTGCCGCCGGAAAAGCGCTCCCAGCGGCGCGCGCGCTGCTCGGCGCGCAGGTGGTCGAAGCGCTTGACGTGACCCAGCAGCGCGCCGAACACGAACTCCGCCAGGGGTTGCGCGTGAATGCCGCTCGCGGTGGTGACAATCAGGTCGCTGCCCTGCAAGCCGAGATTCCGCACAAGCTGCCCGACCCCGGCCGAGGTCGTTTGTACCCAGCGCAGGCGCGGCGTCATCTCCAGCAGGTTCTCGTGGGCCGAGACGGGGAAGTCCCATAGGGCATCGGCCTGGGCGAGCAGGTCGAGCCACTCGCGTTGCTGCTCGGGTGAGCGCGTCCACCCCGGATCGCCGTCGTGATCGCCCCGGTACAGCGTCGGCGGCAGCAGGTCGGGCCGGTAAACGACTTCGGCGCGGTTGGGAAAGGCCGCCGCGATGCGGGCGGCGTGCTCCTCCTCCAGCGGCGTCGCGATCATCACCCGCGCCGTCCCGTTCGATCGCTCTTCCCCCATGTCCCGTCTCCTCCTCGTCGCGGTTCGTCGGCTCCTGACGGCCCATCGTAGCCGCGCGGCACCCCAGCCACAAGGCGCCGCCCCTGTGTCATCATGCTGTCGCGCCGCCCCTGTGGCGGCCCGCGACGAATCGCGCCCATCTCGTAGCGCCGCCCCTGTGGCGGCCAGACGTACCATGCGAGGAGGAAACGCCATGTCGAGGGA
>JAEVYR010000050.1 GCA_023392645.1 Chloroflexota bacterium
CGTCACCAACAGCAGGGAGGGTGGTCGCAACGGCGCTATCAGGCTCGTGCCGACGAGAAGGTCGAAGCATTCGCCCGCGATGTGGCCGAGGAGACGCGCAAGGAGCTCGAGCGGGACGGTATCGACAAGCTGGTGCTGGCCGGCGCCGAGGAGATGCGCGCGGCGCTCGAGCGCGAGCTGCCCGATATCATCACGAAGCGCATCGTCGGTACCGTGAGTCTGGATATTCGCGCGACCGACGCCGAGATCGTCGACGCCGCGGCGCCGCTAATCGAGCGCGCGGAACGCGAGCACGAGCGGCAGGCGGTTCAGGCCGTCAGCGACGGCGTCGGGGCCGGGACCGATGGAGCGGGTGGCGCGAGCGACGTGCTCTCCGCGCTTCAGGCCGGCCAGGTGATGACACTCGTGATGAACGACGACTTCGAGGGGACCGGCTGGGCCGACTTTACGATGCCGGCGTACGGCACCGGAGATCTCCCGACATCGCACCCGCTGGGCGGCGATGTGAAGGACATCGTCGAGATCGATCTTCGTGAGGAACTTGTGCGTCTGGCGGTCCAGTCCGACGCGGAGGTCGAGATCGTTCACACCGGTGTTTCCGACAACGTCGAGAAGTACCAGACGGTCAAGGATGCAGAAGGGCGGGAGATGCCACGGTCGGACGCGGCCATCGCGCTCGATCAATTCGGCGGCATCGGGGCGGTGCTGCGCTACGTCGTCGGCGACGAGCCGACCGAAGAGGAATCCGCCGCTCAGACCCAGGACAAGGACCGGCAATAGCGCGCCATCCTTGCGTGCCATTCTTGCCAACAGAACGTCACGCAAACGGCCACCCGCGCGGGTGGCCGTTTTTCTTGATTTTCCTGGGCATTTGCGGAGCGGGAGACCGGACTCGAACCGGCGACATTCTGCTTGGAAGGTTTATTTGCGGGATATGACCTATTGCGAAGTGTTGCACCTTGGTGTCGATATTCCCGGAAATATGGCATAATTCGGGCATGGAGGCGCTTCACGGTTCCACGCTATTTCACACTGCTTGAAGGTGCTTGGTACCCATTTCGTACCCATCACACTGCGGGAGGCTCCCAGCTATGGCCATCGAAAAGCGGGTCGGTAAGGACGGCAAGCCGGCGTATCGGGTCCGGATCGCGACGCACGATCCGGTCACCGGCAAGCGGCGGAACGTCACCGAAGGGACCTACCGTACCAAGAAGGATGCAGAACGGGCCGAGCGCGATGCGCTTAGTCGGCGGGACCGCGGGACGCTCCTCGATCCAAGCCGCACGACGGTTGCTGAGTTGCTGGACGAGTGGTTGCGCGTCAAGGCCAACGATGTTAGCCCACAGAGTCATACGGATTACGAGATCACCTGCCGGCTGCACCTCAAGCCGGCGCTCGGCGGAGTACTGGTGCAGAAACTGACCGCTGACCGAGTGCAAGCTCAATACGACGCATGGAGGGGCGCAGGCTTGAGCGCCCGCCAGATTCGCGGCTGTCACCTGCGGCTCTCTCAGGCCCTCGACTACGCGGTATCGCGGAACGTCGTCTACGCCAACGTCTGCCGGAACACGACACCGCCCCGCTTGGAACCGAAGAAGCCCGACGTTTGGGAGGGCGACGAAGTCAAGCGGTTTATCCGAATCGCTGCCAACGAGCCGCTTGCGCCGCTGTGGCATCTGCTGGTTCTCGAGGGCATGCGTCGTGGTGAAGCCTTGGGCCTCCGCTGGAAGGACCTTAACTGGGAACGTGGTACCGCGCATGTCGTGCAGACGGTCGCACCCGACAAGACGAACCGCGGTGCACCGATCATCCAAAACCGCACCAAGACTCGTGCCGCGTCGCGCTCGGTCAAACTCACAGGCGAAACGTTGGCGCTGCTGAAGGATCACCGCAAGTCTCAAACCGAGCGTCGCCTCGCTGCGTCCGAGTGGCACGACTTTGACTTGATCGTGTGTACCTCCAAGGGCACGCCAATCAATCCCAACAACGTCAGTCGCAGTTTTGAGGTGCTCGTCAAGCGGGCCAGCCTTCGACGCATTCGCGTTCATGACCTGCGACACACCCACGCGACGCTGCTGCTCAAGCAGGGCATGCCGGCCAAAGTGGTTAGTGAGCGGCTGGGACACGCGAGTATCGCGATCACGCTAGACACGTATAGCCACGTCCTGCCCGACATGCAGGATGCTGCCGCCGAGGCCATCAGCTCGATTTTGGCACTGCCGGCAGATCATGGCTAATCGACCCCAATGGATGAAGGAGAAGCGCGAGGGTTAGCCCGTCCCACCTGTTCGATCGATAAGCAGGTTCAGGGCTTGACCGGTCCCGTGTACGAGGCCGCTGCTGTAGTGAGGTTGCCATGGGTGAATGGAAAACGACTGAGGACGTTGACATTGACGAACAAATAGCCCGAGAGAAACGCTATAACATCGCGCTCTGGAAGCTGATGCACGCCGATCCTGTTGGGTTCTTTTCGCCGAAGAACAAGAAGCGGTGGCCGACTCGGCTGGGCCTTGAGGGATCCACGATTCACACGGCTCATTGGGTAGTTCATCTTGCCCGAGTGAGACCACTCCGCCCGGAGCACAAGTTGGCTTTGAGGCGCTACATTCGATTCTGGCCATTGCCGGTCGGCAGAGAATTGCTGCGCCAGTACGATGAGACGATCAAGTCCATGGGCAAGGTTCAGGAGTATGGTGACTGGTCTTACCTCCAGTCTGTGGCGCCGCTCCCCGGAGAAGAGCTGGCTGCATGGATCCTGGATGCTGAACTAAATGCAACACGAATCGAGGCATTCGGCGTTCTCGAGCCTGACCCTGACCCGGGATTTGAGTGGGATGGAGGAGTGTTTCGTCCTCGCCGTGCCGCATTTCGGGTCACGGGAGCCAATCCCCATTCTGGTGATGTGGTCCAGTTGTGCCGTGGTGTAAGTGACTGGTGGAACGGTTACGCGGGACTGACGATGCATCGGGGTCGACCGAGGTCTGAAGTGACCTACGAGCAAGCTCAGGCAGCCTACTGGGACTGCCATGACGCGTTTGAAGAGCATGGCGAATCTCGGCGGCCATCCCAAGCAGATGTCCTAGACCGCATGGCCATAGATGGCCTAGTCGTCGGTAAGACCAAGTTCGGAGAACTCGTCAAGGAATGGCGATCCTCGGGGCAGGCTTGGCCCCCGCCACGACCGTAGCACGAGGCACAACGCGAACGGTCGCGAGAGGCCATTTTCCGGGTTTTCCGGCAATTATCAGGCATTGTCAAATCGCATCATGAGAGGGCAATAACCTCTAACTGGGCACCATGCCGAGCATCCGGCAGCAGCCCAGGACCGGCCCTCACATCATGGAGCGATGTCCAATGGATTCGAATGCCACCGCATCCCACAAAGACGCCCTTACCCTGTACGATCTCGCCGAACGCTGGGGCGTCAGCTACGCGACGGTCCACGACCTCGCACGCAGGGACGCGTTGCCCGTGCCTACCTTTCGCGTCGGTCGCAGGTACCTAGTTAGCCGAAGGGCCTACGACGCCGTCATGAATGCTCAGCACGAACCGGAACCCCAGAGCGCCTAATCGATGCTGCTGAATTCTGGCGTACAGCGGGGAACCCGAACGTGGCTGTAGGTGCGCATTGTCAGGCTACCACCGACCCAGCGGTCGATTTCTACTGGCCGGAGCCAGTCAAACGCTCCCTCGTGAACGGCGACACCATGGCGGCCGGGATGGAACTCCTCAAGATGAATGCCGGCTTCAAGTTGGTGCCGGCAGAACTTGCCTTCGAGAACGGCAGCTGGAAGAAGCGCCCGATACGGTTTCTCGCGCCTCCCAAGCAGTCGCTCCGCCCTGGCGAACCCAATTTTGCCGTCACGGACGATCCCGTCGTCTGGCAGCAATGGGTCGCCGTGTGCTCGGACGCACTCATGGGGATCATGCCAGGCGACGATTTCGTCGTCTTCGACGATGATCGCGGGACGTTCGATGTGAACGCAGCTGGTGTGGGCGGTACGTATGCGGATCGCTCGCCTCGGCCGGGCACCCACTACTGGACTCGCCTTCCAAAGGGTCAGACCGCGAGGTACGCCAAGCTGCCCGACGGCGGCGGGGACATCATCACAGGCGACCAGTACGTCGTGTCTGCCCCATCTATGGGGTATTCGGCAATTGATGTCGACGCACCAGTGCGGGTGCTCCCAGACAACTCTCCGATATGGGCAAGTCTGCAGGCCCCCGGAGAGGTACCGATCGTCGAACTGCCCGTTATCACTCGGCAACACTTGCAGCGGGCAAGGCGGGTCATTGAGGCGTTGATGCAAGGTCCGGATGCCATTGCCAGAGACGCGCGAAGTCTCCTGGCTGGTGACACCTCGGGGAAGCCGTCGTCCAGCGAGGCGGATTATTCGCTCGCGCTGCTCGCGTCCTACTGGACGCAAGATCCGGCTGTGATCGCGGCACTGCTGTGGCAGTCCAAGCTGGCACGCAAGAAATGGCACCGCGTCGATTACTTGCCCCGGGTGATTGGCGCTGCACTGGACCGGCGAGCAACGCTCCAAGCCCGATCCCTAGAGTACCCCTGTAAGTTATCGGACACCCTCCCCGCAGCAGCTTGGAGCCTGCCGATTGACGACGTACTCCGGCTGTACCTCGAGCACGTGCAAGAGGGGGACGACTTCGTTCGGTTGCCAGTTGGTGCCTTCGCACGCGCACACGGGTGCAGCGAGAAAACAGTCCAACGAGCAGTAAGACGCGCGGTGGATTCTGGCGAGCTGGACACTTGGGTCGAGACCATCAATCGCGGCGGCCGGCCCACGCGAACTCGCTGGGTGCGATTCTCAAAGGTCCAAGCTGGTTCACCGATAGACGAGTGAGGGCATGACAGATGACGACGATTCGCGACAGCAACGACCTCAGCACGGCCCAAGAAATCGCCCTCGGTGCCATCATTCGTGGTGCGACAGTATCAGCCGCAGCTGAGGAAGCTGGTGTCGCTCGGCAGACTGTCAGCACGTGGAAGAACCGCAACCCGACGTTCATCGCCGCGCTGAATCGCGAGCGGCGCGATGTGTGGGAGCAGGAGCAGGATCGCGTACGGGCGATTCGCTCCAGGGCGTTGGAGGTCATTGCCAGCGCACTTGAAGGAGGCGACTCCTACGCCCAAGCCATCGAGGTGCTCAAGGTGCTGTCACGGATCGATGCCCGTCCCATCGGCCCGACCACGCCTGAACGAATCGCCGAGGAGCAGGCGCTTGAGCGCCTCACGATACTGGTGTGAATGTGAGATGAGCAATCTTCAGCACGTTCCAGAGGATCGACAGTGTGGAGCCAAGACCCGATCGGGTACGCGGTGCAAGAATTGGGGAATGCGAAACGGAAAATGCCGAATGCATGGCGGCAAGTCCTACGGCGGAATAGCATCGCCTCGCTTCAAGCACGGTTGGTACTCCAACGATCCGATCTACCGGTGCATGCGCTTGGCGATCGAAGCAAGGGAGCGACAGGTGAAGCGCCTGCGAAAACGACTGGCAGAACTCGGCCTCGACCCCGACCTCGCTGAGCGAAGGTTTTGATTACCCCATGCACCGTGGGAACCCCCATGCATACGAGTGGCTTCGCCGCACCAGGGTGAAGCGGGTGCGTTCGTCCGATGCTGATTGGGCACAAGTCGGTGGAATTATGCGGGCTTTAACCACACACACAGCGCCTGATCTCGGAGCCAATGGCCACGGCGTTCGATCCGATCTTCATCCCACCGATCGGTCCACTCGTATTCCATCGCTTCGGAGGCGGAGTCCGGAGCAGTCAGCACCGAGGCGGTGGTGATGCGAAGCAGGCTGTGCTTCTGCAGCTCCTTGCGCTTCGCATCCCATGGCTTGTTGCTCATCGACGGGTTGAGCTTCGATGTGGTGATGGTGAGATTGCCGAGCGAATGGATAGCGGTCTGCCGTCGCTCTAGGAGAGAGTCGAAGTCCTCTTCGCCAAGCGCTGCTCCCAGCGGCCAGTGCTTTTCCCACTTCTGCGGCAGGATGTGCTCGATGTTGACGCGGCCATCCTCGTAGGAAAGCAGCTCGGTCGGCTCCGTCTTGCCTGTGTGCAGTGAGTGCTCGATGCCGAGCAGCATCGATTTCAGCCGAGCACGCGTGACGACATGGAAGAGGTTCGGCACCAGCAGCGCCTGTGAGAACTCCTCGTCAGACGGCCATCTGCGCGAGTCGGCCTTCTGGATGAGTAGGGATTCGACCACCGCCTCGCCGGCTCGTTGCGGCTCAGCCGTCTTCGCCGCCGCAAGCACTTGGAGGAAGAGGCGGTTGTAGTCCTTCGTCGTCCAGCGGCAGACGCTCCGACGCACAAGGTACGAATCGATCGCCGCGGCCGCGAGGCGCTTCTGGTCCATTGGCACGGCTTCGTTGGCCCACAGGTAAAGCAGGACCGGCCACGGTGTTGTGGCTTGGGCGGCCTCCATGCGGTCGAGCACCTGACCGATGGGATCGCTGAGCGGAAGGTGCCGCAGTTCCTCCATCCGATCGGCGTAGTGCCGAATGCTTCGGATAACCTCGGTGACGTCATGCTGATCGCCGAGGAGCCACTTCTTAAAGTCCGAGAAAAGATGCTCGACTGGCACCTCCTCAATCGTTTCGATCGTCAGCCAGTAAGACAGGAGCAGATCGATGCGCTTTCGACGGACACGACCACGCGCGATCTCCTCGCGCCACGGCTTCTTGTCGAGCGGAAGCCACTCGTCCATCAGCAGCGTGTCGGCCTTGGAGGCCATGCCCTTGTGCACCAGCTGCTGGAAGAGCAGGTTCTTCACCAGGTCCGCCGCATCGAGCGGAACGCCGCGATGGTTAAGGACCTCGAAGATCACCTGCGGGTCGTCACTCTGCTCCAGAGAGATCTGAACCAGTTGCATGCGGCTCTTCAGCGTCTCGTAGAGGTGCAGCAGCCGGGCTTCGGGGTCGTCCGCTTCGTGCGCCCACTCGAAGACGGACGCCTCGAACCAGCCCCGTGCCTTGACAATCAGGTGATCCGGCTCGGGTGGTGACCCATCCGCGCCCGGAGCGGCCACGGCCCAGAGGAACTCCTGTCTATCCTGCGGCAGAGGCCACACCTTGTAGCGGTCGTGCGGATGGTCTTCGTGGATAACTTCAGGACGATTCTCGATCAGGGTCGAGAAACTCGCGGCGGTGGATCTGAATCCAAGTCGGTGTGCGACCGCACGAGCAGCGGCGAAGAGGATCTGGAGCGTCGTCAGGCGCTGCTGGCCGTCGACCACGTTGAGCAGCGCTACGCGCTTCGGCGGCTTCGGACTATTCTGGAGCACCACGGCACCGAGGAAATAGGTCCGGTGCTCACTCGGATAGTAGCCGGCGAGGCTCTCCTGCTCGACATCCTCCGCGGCGAGGCGAATGTCTTCCCACAGGGGCTGCCAGTTGTTCTCCTCGGTCCAGACATACGGGCGCTGGAAATGTGGGATGACGTTCTGCTGATCGTTGGCGAAGACTTGACCGAGCCTGACGTCGCCTGCTTGCATAGAGGCTGTCCTTTCAATCTGACTACTTCACACGCCGCCTGAAGGTAGGACGTGTGCTCGCCTCAAGGGCATTCACGGGCGAATCTGTCTCGACCTCCTATCCAAGACGTGCCAAGAAGATCGAGAGCAAGTCCATCGCCAGTGGTTATGCAGAATTTCTCAACCAGTGCGCCATGGCTGCTCACGATGTAGACGATCGACTGGCGGATCTCGGACCCGAACACTGCGGCCACCACGTGGTGTTCGCTGCCGACTGGATGAGACGCGCTTCCCATCACGTCCCCCCGCACTTCGTGGGCAATTTGTGGCATGTCTTCAATTCCATATTTCTGATCCAAATCAGCCACACACAAGGCCCGAATAAGCGGCTTGCTGAGAATAGGCGGGTCCGGCAGATCACTGCCGCGCCCCGATTCTCCTCGGTAGCTCACCACGCTCCCCCAAAGCGATGGAAGCTGCCGTGCCAAATCCGCCAGTGCTATCCAGCCGCTGAGCGTTTGGACGATTCCGTTGGCAGAGCTGGCCACGCTCTGCAGCTCGCTCAAATCTGGAACGATGTTTCCCGTATTGGGTAGTGGGCGCCGGTAAGGTTCCCGCTTCGGTGTGAACTGGATGCCGCTGAATGAGTTGGTGAACACGCGTGACAATTCCACGTAAAAGTCATCTGCGAGACATTTCCATCGCTCGTGTTGGTCGTTAGGACTCGAATTGAAGATGGAGGCTGGTGCGCTGATCACCACGGCCAGCGACTCGTCCAGACTCCAAGCTGAGGCCGAGTCGCTGTCCGCACGAACGGTATTCGATTGGTAGATGTCGGCCTTCAGGTCGATCATCTCATCACCACTCATCGTTCGCTCCTTAGGTGTTTGCTGTCACCGCCGTCAGCCGCTCGCGGAACCAGGCGATCGCCACCACGCCATCTTTGCCGAACCTCCTCGGCGACGCTGTGCCCGAGGGCGATAGAGGTTGCGGTATGGCGCCAGCCGGCCCAAGTGCTCCTCGAATTGGGAATTGGAGACAATGCTCCCGCCAAGCGGCGATGGACCCAGTGTCAGTCCTTCTCATCGACGTCAGGTTCCCGCGCCACGAAACCCACTTCGTCGGCAGTCCAGGCGATCAGGTTCAGCGCGACCTCCTTGAACTCGCTCATGTATCGTTTGTTCAAGCCATACGGCCCAGAAATGAATGCCTCGGCGTCGAGCGCCGCCGCGAGGGCATTGGCGATCTTGTCGCGCATCGGATCAGGTTGTCGCTTAAGAGCTTCGATCCGGGTGGCGCGCTCCTGCTGTACCTGGTGCATCGCCATACCCTTCCACTTGCTGAAGTCGCGATAGCGACGGGTGTTGGGCGGCGGACCGGTTTCGATGAACCGGCCGAGATGAGCGCCTCGCCGCTCGCACTCTCGCAGCGTCTCTTCATCCAGGCCGGTGACGTCAGTGAGATCGGCGCCCGCGAGTGACGCAGCGGCGAGAATGTCGGTTCCGGCCATGAGGGCATTCCTGAGCGAAGCCCGGGATAGGTCCGCGCCAGTCAGGTCGACTTCGTCAAGTGACGCGCCTCGCAGGTTCGCGCGAAAGAGCACTGCGTTCCGCAGGCTCGCCGAAGTAAGCGTTGCGGCCTCGAGGTCGGCCGCCAGCAGGTTCGAGTCATCGAACGTTGAACTCGTCAGGTTGCTCTCGCCAAAGGACGCACCGATCAGAGACAGTCCGTGCAGATCCGCCCCGACCAGAGCCTGCTTGACGTGGCTCCAGTCGATGCCGTTCCTGGCAGACTCTCGATAGCTGTCGACGAAAGCTCCCGCTGCCCGGATGGTTTCGATCTGCTCGTCTCTCAGCCCCTTCGCGTGATCGAAGCGAGCGGCCGAGAGCTTCGCTGACGCCTCGACGTTGGTGCCGGAGAGGTTCGCCCCGCGCAGATCCTTTTCGGTCAGATCGAGGCCATTGAAGTCCACAGGTCGAAGGTCGGCGTCATGCAGGTCGACGGCATGCTGCACGCGCCATCGGAATCCGGCTCGTTCGGCTTCCTGAGCCTCTTCGAGCAAAGCGTAGGTGCCAATCGACTCGCGAACGCGCTTGCCGTTCGCATCGGTGCCGAGTGAGATTCGCACGTGCCAGGTCGTCTTGCCGGTTCGACTCGACACTCGCTTCTCGATGGCCATTTACAGCGGTCCTCCACTCAATCCGCACGAACCGTCGACCTCTCGACGGTTCGCAGCCGCTCACGGAACCAGCCGATCGCCTCCTCACCGTTGCGGCGGACCGTCTCGTCGACGCTGCGTCCGTGGACGAGCGGATTGCGGAAGGCATTCAGGCCGTAGAACTGGCTCTTGAACTCGCGCTTGTTGCCGAACCGACCATCCACCTCCGGCCAGACCGCATCCGAGCGAATGATCTGGTCGAGCTGCCGGAGGTAGGCTGACTCCAGCAGCTCGCGTAGGGGCGGCACCTGCCCGTCGACATTCCCGCCGCGGTGCTTCGACCGCTCTTCGAGTAACGCCGCCCGGAGATCGCCCGGAAGGCGCTCGGGGTCGTTGTCGAGGGCACGGATGATGACTCGCCGCAGCTCCTGCTCGATGTCCCGAACCTCCAGCTCCAACGCCCGGAGCGTCTCCGGGGCGAAGTGGTCGTAGGCCTCGAGGCAGAGGCGCTTGGTGCGGTACTCGCCGAACTCTGCGATGTCCTTGCGGGCGACAATGGGGAAGGTGTCGAGGATGTAGGCGAAGTCGTCGCGGGAGATGCCGTAGAGGTGAGCGTAGATGCCATCCAGCTCGGCGCGGAGCTGCGCCCGGCGCTCCTCGTCCCAGATGAACGGGTCGCCCTCGTAGCCGAGATCACGGGCGAAGGGCTGCATGTCCCAGGCGGTGTATGTCAGCTCCAGCACACGCGGCACGATGCGGTTGAGCAGATCCTCGGTGTATGTCTCAGGTGGCAGGAACGGAAGCTGCTTGACGATGAAGAAGCTGAAATTTACGCCACCGAGTTTTTGGCGTACGACGAAGTCAAAAGTGAATGAAAGCGCGTTTGCAATCAGTGCGGAGTCAAGGCGTGGGCTTTGATCAGATAGCAGCAATTGGATTGAGTGTCCTGCGGCAGTGAACGGAATAAAAGAGAATATTGCGGACCGTTCGTCGTTATTGCGTGCGATGTTTCGAAAGGCCTTGAGGCTTCCCGGAGTAGTTCCATATGCTCGACGAGCATCACTTGCCGGTACCCAGTAGCGTGGCGAAATCACGAAGGCTGGAGTTGCATGTTCAGCAACTATCACGTATCGGGTGTCCCCGCTGGAATCGTAGGTAGCAAAGCGATGGTCGAACTGATGGATGAGCTTGGCTTCGTAGAGGGGCAGCCACTCGTTGCCGGCCTTGCGGAAGCGGCCGTCGTCGCCGAGCTGGGCGCCGTCGCGCTCCAGTTCCTCGCAGGTGCGGAAGAGGTGCGAGTCGTTCGACATGTCGAACATGCGGTTGAACGTCACGCCCCACGGGTTGCCCTCGTCGCCCTTGCCCTCGTCGACCAGAACCGGCGCGGCGCGGTAGATCGCCTTGGTCAGCTCGGCGTCGCGGGCGCTGCGGAAGATCGGGCAGGTGCGGGTGTTCGGGTTGAGCAAGGCGATGTCGTCCGCGCCGAGCAGGAAGGTCCGCTCCGGATCGTCCAGCTCGGCCGGGTCGAGCAGGAAGAATCCAGCGCGAAAGCGCGCGTCCTGCCGGGCCGAGCCGGCCAGCGCGACGATCGAGAACTTCATCCGACTGTCGACCGACTCGAAGAGTTTCCTGCGATTCTCGAAGTCATAGAGCGCGGCGAGCGACGCCTTGTCGACGATGTCGGCGAAGAAGTACTTGTTGGTGTCGTCCGTGGCGATGCCGGTCGGCACGATCACCCCGGCGCGCCCGGTCGGGGCGATCAGCCTGCGAAAATGCTCGGCGAAGACGGAGTAGAGGTTGACGTCGCCTCGCCCGGTGAGCGGGAAGCGCCCGCTGCCGCGCATGAACCCGCTGGCGTTTTCCGCCTCGCGCTTCGCCGCCTCGAACAGCTCAGCCAGCGCCGGGTTGGTCTCGGGCAGCTTCTTTATCAGCCGGTCGCGCGCGGCCTTGTTCGACGCGGTGGCGATGTCGGGGTCATGCTCGGCGAAAAACTCCTTCTCCTGCAGCTTGACGCGCTCCCACGGCGGGTTGCCGAGCACGGCGTCGAAACCGCCGGCACGGTCGCGCCACCCGAACACGTCGGGAAAGGCGAGCCGCCAGTGGAAGAAACCGACGTCGGCGGCCGTGCCCGTGGCCGCGCCGATGAGGTCGCCTCGGACGTTGCCGGTCTCGACCATCTGCCGTACCGTGCCCGAGGTGGGAACGAGCTGCCGCGTATTTTCAGTCAGCGGTGCGAAGAACGCCCACGTCCACAGATCGCAGGCGGTCGAGAGGTCGCGCCAGTCCTGCCGGGCATGCAGCGCGTCGTAGGCGGAGGCCTTCGTCTGAACCGCCTCGACGGTGCCCTCGGACATCGCGTCTATCTCGCGCAGCCGCTGCCCGAGCGCCTTGAGGATGTCCTCGCGCTCGCCCTCGGCGAATAGGCTGGCGTTGTGCATCTGCACCGCCGTGCCGCTTGCCTGCACCACCAGCTTGCTGCGCTCGTCCTTGTTGCGCTTCTTCAGGTCACTGGCGACCGCCTTGTCGTCGCCGGTGACGGGCTTCCAGGCGTCGTCGGGGATGCCGTCCTGCAGCACGTCGAGGTCGAAGACGCCGACGAGGCTGTCGCCGCGCTTGACGTGGTGATCGAGAAAGCCGATCGGCCCGCCCGGCTCGTGCGACTCGATCCAGAGCGCGACCTTGCAGAGGTCGATCGCGAGCGGGTTCTTGTCGACGCCGTAGACGCAGTGGCGGATCGCCTCGGCGGTGGCGCCGCGCAGGTCGCCCGGCTCCGGCTCGCGGTCGACGCCGGCGCGGACCTCGGCCAGTCGCCGGCCGATTCGCCGGGCCGCACCGAGCAGGAAGTGGCCGCTGCCGCAGGCGGGGTCGCAGACATTCAGCTCCAGCAGCGCGCGCTCCTGCGCCTCCGGCGTGGTCGCTCGCTCCAGAGCCGCCTCGATCACCGGGTCGAGCGCGCTGTCGAGCAGCGCCTGAACGAGGCTGCGCGGCGTGTAGTAGGAGCCGGTCTCCTTTCGCGAGGTGCTCTCGCCAAAGCCGAAGCGGTAGTCGCCGTTGGGCTGGGGTGCGAGCGCCGGACGGTGCTCCAGCAGCCCCTCGTAGACGCCGCCCAACTCCTCGACGTCGAGATCGCGGTAGTTGATGCGGCGGGTGATGCCGTCGCGAGTCACCTCGCTCAGCGCCTGGATCGCGTCGAGCAGGGCGGCATTGCTCAGCATCGGCCGGCCCGCCGTCCGGTAAGCGCTGCTCGGCGCGCCGGGCGCGGCGTCATCGGCCACGTGCGGGCACGAGCCGGAGCCGAAGAGACCGCCACCGAGGGGAGCGAGACCGAGCGCGCGGGCCTCCTCCGGGTAGCGCATCGCGTCGAAGGTAACCAGCAGGCCGCGCCAGAGGTCATCGTAGTGCGTCTCGCGGTTGCGATGCCGGCTTGCTTCCTGTCGAAGGCGCTCGATGCTGTAGTGCTTCTGATACCGCTCGATCACCTGCGCGTCGGTGCCGGCCGGGAAGAGCAGGTGGCGTTCTTCGGCGACGAGCAGGAAAAGCAGGCGGTAGACGAGGCGGAGCAGCTCGCTGTAGTAGTCGTCGACCGAGAGCGCGCCGCCGGCGAGCTGCTCGCGCAAGTGCCGGTTGTCCGGGTGGCTGAGCAGTCCCTGGCCGAAGGCCTCGATCGCCGTTTCGACGCCGTTGCGGAGCGCGGTCAGGGCGCGGGTGCCCTCGCTGGCGGCGGTCTGGCTCCAGCGCTCCAGCCACGCGGTCTCCCGGCGCTCCCCGGGCAGCACGAAGCGTGAGCGGTGCAGTACCAGCCAGAAGAGCTGGAACTCGACGAAGCTCTCGGATTCAAGCATGCCGGCGAGATCAAAGTCGACCCGCAGCACGCGGTCGATCTGCCGGTTCTCCCTCAGCAGCCGGAAGTTGAGCCCGTTGGTCACTACCCCCCACAGATGATCCGAAGCGTTGAGGTATCCCTGCATCAGCGCGTGCGGGCTGCGCTGCTCACCGCCGCCGGTCCGTTTCGCGCGCTCGTCCAACTCCTGACGGAAGCTGACGATTTGGACCGGGGGCGCGTTCTCGGCCTCGCCGGCACGGTGCGAGATGAGGAAGCTGCGGTTCCCGACCGTCTCGGCGGCGGAGACGAATCGCAGCTCGCGGTAGCCCAGCTCGCGCAGCACGTTCTGCACCCAGGTGCGGGTCTCGCTGGTGCCAGATGCGTTGTCTCGCTCGATGAGCTGCATCGTGCGGCGGAACGAGGCGTAGTGCGTCTGGATCGCCTGCCACGCCTCGGTCATCTGCGCCATCAGGCGGGTTCCCGGAGGGAGACTGTAGTCCTTCGGCTCGAGACCGCTGATCGCCGCGTCCTGTCGCTGGATGCGGTCGAGCAGATCGGGAGGCAGCAGGCCACCCTCGGTGCGGATGGCGGCGTATGAGATGGCGGAGCGGCGTGCAGGCATGGGCGCGGTACCTCGACGGCGATCAAGCGGGCAGGAAGACGTAGAGACCGAGGATGTCGACCGGCAGCATTGGCTCGGCGCTGAGACGGCCGGCGCCGGTCAGCTCGGCGACGTCGCGCACGCGCCGGTGCGCTTCCAGCACCTCACGGGCGCGCTCGTCGGCACGGGCGTTGATCAGCGGGCGCCAAAGCGGCTCGTCGTCCAGCGCCCGCTGCACCGTCCGCTTCAAATGCGTCTCGGTGATGTTCTCGGCCGGCGTGGCCTCCAGCAGGCGCTGGACCTCGTCCTCCGATAGGGGGTGCAGCTCCTCATGGTCGCCCCAGTGCCAGCCGAGCAGCAGGCTTTCCTCGGCCAGCATCTCACGACGGCCGGTGCGACCGGCCGTTGCCAGATGGATGCGCAGGCGGGCGACGGCCAGCGTGGTCTCGACCTCGACGGCGCGTGTCAGGATCGCCCCGCAACGTCGCGCCGGGCGGATGTCAAGCCTGGGATCCAGGGCGCCGTCGATCGCGATCGTGGCGAGCGTCTCGACTGCCTCGCTGGTGCGGGAGAGGTGGTAGACGCCCTCCGGTACCGGAAAGGTGAAGTCGACCGGCACCGGCTTGCTGTCCTTGCGGTCATTGAAGAGCGTCGTGACGCGGCGCGGCATGCCGTTGAGCGGCAGCAGCGTCTGGGCGCGATCCTCTGACAGCGGCGTGTTCAGCCGGTTGGTGATCGTGCGGACGAAGCGCTCGACCACTTGTGGCGAGCCGATCGCCGCGCGAACCTCGTCCATCTCGCGCCGGACCAGCTCGGGCTGGATGCGCGCCTGGCTGAAGATCGTGCGCGATCGCTTCTCGCGCTCCTCGATGTTGCGCCATTCGGCGTCGAGCGCGGCCTCCTGGCGCTTGAGCTGCTCGTCAGCGCCGCTATCCATGCCGAGCGCGAGCTGGCGGGCGGTACCGCGCCCGTGGAAGATCGCCTCGAACACCGAGTCCATGATCGCGCCGCTGCGCTGCGGCACGGAGACAGCCACGCCGAGCGCCTTGCGAATCGTCTCCGCCTTGCGGATCAACACATCCATCACGGCGAGGTCGACCGGGTTGTCCTCGCCGTAAAACATGATGGTGCGAACCTCGGCACGGTCCTGCCCGAAGCGGTCGACACGGCCGTTGCGCTGCTCGTGACGGGTGGGGTTCCAGGCCAGGTCATAGTGCAGTACCGCGTCGAAATGCTCCTGCAGGTTGATGCCCTCAGAGAGACAGTCGGTGGCGACCAGGACACGCTTCCGATGCTGACCGAGATCCAGCACGCGTTGCCGGCGTTCCTCCGGTGGCAGCGTGCCGGTGACCGCCGCAACCTCCGCATCCCTGAACCGCTTGCCGAGGTGCTCGGCGACGTACTCCGCCGTGGCGATATAGCGGCAGAAGACAATGGGCCGGAAGTTGGCGTCAAGCAGCTCACCGACGATCTCCGCCGCCTGCTGGAGTTTCGGGTCAGCCTTGCCGGCTAGGCTCTCCGCCTGACGGATCAGTTTTCGGAGCCGCTCCCGGTCGCGCGAGGTCGGCTGCAGGTCGGTGGCGTCGGCGCCGGGGACGACATCGTCGATCTCGGCGGCGTCCTCGATGTCGACGTCGAGCACGGATCGCTGGCCCTGCTCGTCGATCGCGCCGACGTCCTCGGCCACCGCAACCTGGCCATCGTCAGTCGTGATGCCGGACGCCTTCGTCTCCAGCGCGGCAATCGCTGCGGCCGGGCTGGAGATGGCCGAACGCATGAGGGCCAGCGCCGCCCACCACGAGACGCGCTGCTGGTTCTGCTGCAAGCCGCGAGCTCGGTCGACCTGGTCGCGTGCATAGTCGAGCACGGCCTGGAAGAAGGCGTTGCCCTCCTTGCCCAGCTGCCACTTCACCTCCCGAGCCATGCGGGTCGGAAACGGCGTCTGCTCGTCGAGATAGGCGCGGATGTCTGGGCGTCGCCGCTGGACGAGGTGCCGGGCCAGCTTCTGCCGCAGCGGGTGATCGGCGGTGATCTCCTCGTCACTCGGCAGGTCAGCGAACTCCGGATCGAGCAGGGTCAGCAGCGAGCGGAACGCATCCTCGTTGCCAGAGTGCGGGGTGGCGGTGGTGAGGATCAAGTGCCGATTGCGACCGCTCGGCGTCGCCGGGCTGACGAGTTGCCTGAGTAGCTCGTGGCGCTGCTGCTGCGCGCCACCGATGCGACCGCCGGCAGAGCATGTGTGCGCCTCGTCGACCACCACGAACTCGGGGCAGTAGGTCAGGAATTGGTCGCGCCGGCGTTGGTTCTTGATGTAGTCGATCGACACAACGACGAACGGGTATGCCTCGAATACTGACTCGTCGGCACCGAGCGGACGCTCGAGCTGCCGGACCGTGCCAGGGCGCACGACCTCGGCATCGAGGTCGAACTTCTCCTTCAGCTCGCCCTGCCACTGGTCGCAGAGATGCGCGGGGCAGATGACGGCGATGCGTCGAATTTCGCCCCGGTCGAGCAGCTCCCGCGCGATGAGGCCGGCCTCGATCGTCTTGCCGATGCCGACGTCGTCGGCAATCATCAGCCGCACCGGATCGAGGCGCAGCGCCATCAGCAAGGGTACGAGCTGGTACGGACGCGGCTCGACGGCAATACGCCCGAACGAACGGAACGGACCGGCGCCGGCGCGGATGTTGAGCCGTACCGCATCGCGGAGCAGGCGCGCCGAGACGTGATCGCCGTAGTCGTCAACGTTGGGAATCGGAAATGTCGCCGGTTCGACCCGCTCGATCGCCGGCAGGATGCCGGTAACGTCGTCCTCGTTGCCTCCGAGCGGCCGGAGGTGGAGGATGTCCCCATCGTTGCCGGCCGGCACCACCACCCACTCGCGGCCACGCGCCCGGACGATCGACCCTACCGTGAACTGCGCCGCAGCGATCATTCGCTGACTCCCTCACCGAAGACATCGGGCCAGGCTGCCACCTCGTCCGACCATTTCTCTGGATACGTAACGGATACCGTCTGGACACCATGCCGGCGCTCAAGCACGCGCCGATCGGCCAGGTTCTTCTCGCGCACGGCGGGATCGTCGTGCGCCGGCCCGTCGACATAGACGCAGGCACGCGCAGCGTCGTAGTAGAAGTCAGGTCGACCCCACGGGTCCTCAAAGAGCTTCTGCGCCCGATCCGGCAACCGGTAGCCGTTGTCGTAGAGCCAGTCGACGAACTCCTCTTCGAGCGACGACTGCGTCAGCTTCTTCAGCTCGTCGCGGAGTTGCTCCCGCGTCATCGTGCGGTCGCGCTCCAGCGCCTGCGCCCGCTGCCATTCGCAAAGAATGTCGCGGACCAGATAGCGGTTAAGGAGGTCGTGATCCGGCTGGTTCGTGTAACTGAGCAGGCACTGGTAACAGGCGATGCCGCAGTCGTTGTCGCCGACCGTGCCCATGTCTTCACCGCTGTCCGGGTCGAAATGGCAGATCTTCAACGCCTCGCGGGCAACCCGCGCCATTGCGCCCGGCTCCTCGAGCAACCGTGTCAGCACACCGGCGCCACCTTCGGACGACTCGATGAAGGCGAGGCTGTGCGGCTGGTTGTCGTCCGGCAGAAGCTCCATATCCAGCTCGTTGTCCTCGAGCTGGAACGCGATGCAGATGCCGCGCTTGAGCGCATATCCGAGGCTGAGGTAGTGTCCCGCTCCTGGAACGCGGTGCTCCTCTCCCTTGAGTCGGTTTCGCCCGTTCCTGCCGAGCGTCAGCAGCAGCGCGTTCTGGTGGTCGTCCACGTAGGGAATCACCCGCTGGAGATCACCGTTGGAGACCTCCGGCGACTCGGCACCTGTCTCGCTGTTAGGATCCTCCTTCCGACTCCAGACGCCGCGGGTCATGTCGAGCCAGAACCCGTAGGTGTGTTTGTCGCGTCGACGGCGCCAGCCGAGGTTGATGCGCCACAACCGAGCGGACGGGGCGTAGGTGAGCGAGGCGTCCGGGTCGTCACCATCGACCGTCAGGTCGCCGCGCGCGTAGTCCGGCCCCTGGGGTGTCTCGCCGAACTGGATCGCGGTCTTGAGGTCGAAGCCCTGGCGCTGGCGCTCCTCCTCTTCGGAGCTGATGCGCTCGACGCGGCGCGTGATGACGCTCTGAAGACGGATCATGTTGTCCCGGTGGAACTCGTTGTCCAAAACCGCGCCGCAGATTGGGTTGACGCAAATGTCGGCGTTAACGAGCGCGCCCGTGTGCGCGTAGCCGCAGGTTCCGCACACCTTCATCGTCTCGGTCGCGCTGGCATCCTGCTCGGTGCTTGTCGGCAGCGAGATGCGCTCGACGCGATACCGGTTTCCCTCGTAGTAGATGCTGTTCCCCGGTCCGTACTCGGTGATGGCGATGAAGCGCGGGCGCTGGAGGTACTCGCCGTCGTTCTCGCCGCCCCGCCGTCCGGGGATGTAGGCGGTCAACGGCAGGCGTGGGAAGTTGTAGCCCGGCAGGAAGCCCTCGCTGGCGAGATACCGATAGGTGTAGAAGTCGTTGCTCATCGACTGGCGCTCGACCAGCAGATCGCGCTGGCGACGCGCTTCCCCCCGGAGGCGGTCGGCACGATCCCGCTCTCGCTTGTCGAGGGCAAGGTCATTGGAGCGCTTACCTTGAATCTCGATTTGCTCAACGGCGGACCGGTATAGCGATCGCCAGCGGTCGCAGGCGTCGTCGAATGCCTGTGGCGCCCGGTCGAGCAAGCTGTCCAGCCAGCCGGGACGGTACCATCGCGTGCCATCAAGCTCGGTCGCGATCCCGCTGAGGATACGATCACAGCGCGCGTACGCGCGCTCTCGTGGCATCGCGGCCTCGAGCTGCGTCGCGTACTGGTCGAGGATCGGCAGGTTCGGGTCGCCTGTCCGTACGTCGAGCAGGTCGCCCAGGGAGTTGGGTAGCCGGGCGCCGGTCTCCGCCAGCCAGACGGCGTGCATGTGAGAGGCGATGAGATCGCGGTTGGCAAGGTCGATCCGAGGCGGTGTGACAACACCAGCGACCATTTCGTTGCGTCGATGGAAGTAGTACTGATCGTGCGGGCTGAACGCGGCGCAATAGGTGACCACGATCGCCGGCTGGTTCGCCCTGCCGGCGCGGCCGCTCCGCTGCGCGTAGTTCGCCGGCGTGGGCGGAACGTTACGCATGTTGACGGCATTCAGCGAAGAGATATCGACGCCCAGCTCCATCGTCGGCGAGCTGTACATCACTGGCAGCTTGCCCTCGCGGAAGTCACCTTCGCGGCCAGCGCGGACATCTGCCGGCACTTGGGCAGTATGCTCATGCGCCCGCATGCCGCGGATGTTGACCGGAGAGTCCCCAATCGGGAGCGCATCGGCCAGGGTCTGGTAGAAATCTCGAAAGAACCGGTTGACCTTGTCGGCGCCTTCTGACCGCCCGCGCTGCCACCGAAGTTCGTCCGCGACGAGCAGGTAACCGTCATCTTCCTCCTCGATGAGATAGCCTGCCTCGACGAGCGCGCGCGCCAGGACGTGTAGCACCAGCAGCCTGCGGTCGGTCTGCATCGACTTCGCGCCGGCAGGGCCTCCCCAGATCGAAGGGGCAGCTACGGCTCGTCCTGTACGGCTAAGCGGCGTGATGTCGACCGCCTTTTCACTGTTGCCGCGCCGCTGGCTGCGGGCAACGCGCAGCGGCCGGGCGGGATCGAGCCTTTCCTCGACGTCGAACCCCCAGAGATCGTTGAGGTTGTTCACCGCACGATCTCGAAGCGCTGTCAGCTCGTGCTCGGTGAGAATGCGCGCCTGGATGGCGCCCTCGCGACGGAAGTGCTCGAGGATGGCATCGAGCAGCTTCAGTCGCTGATCCGGCTCGAGATCGGCGATCTGGCGCACGACGTCTTCCAGTTGAGGGTGCGAGAGCCAGTCACTGTTGTCGCGCCGTCTCGTCGTCCGGAGGTTTGCGATAGCATCGCCAACCTCCTGCTGCCAGAACGCTTGGTCGGCCGCGATGGCATCAAGCTCGTTGTAGGAGACGCGGAGCAGGCCAAGCTGCTCGAGGTTTGGCTGGTTGACTCGCCATCCACGGCGCAGGTCTCGGAACATCCGGTAGGAAAGTACATCACGGAGCGCGTCGGCCGCTCGGCGCTGCGCGCCTCGGGAGCTATGGGATAACCC
>JAEVYR010000086.1 GCA_023392645.1 Chloroflexota bacterium
TCCCCCCCCGGGGGCAGCCGGCGGCTACCCCCGCCGCCGGCTGCGCGGGTCATGCGGATTTCGGGCGGATCGTGGTCGAACGCAACCCGTGGCGCCGACACTGTGCCGGCGGTGGCGGCGAGGCGACAGACCGCCTGCCCCATCCCAACGCCACTCCGTGCGGAGCGACGCGTGACGTCATGATGCCGTCCGGAATGGTTGGCACGGATGCGAGTCAGATGACTTCCAGCACGTTGGCGTCGCCGAGCGCCGGGAAAGGTGCGTGCGGCTCCGCCTGGTACCAGAAGGCGGTCGATGCGATGTCGTCCTGAAGCGGCAGGTAGCGTCGCTTTTCCTCGATGTGCGAGCGCCAACCGAGCGCCTGGATCGTGACGCGCAGGTCCTGCCTGAACCGAATGGGATCGGGAATGTGCCAGCGGTACATACCAAAGCGCTGCTGGCTCTGGTAGAGCCCGTCGGGCACGATCACCTGCGGCAGGCCGAGGTAGGGCGTCGAAAATGTCCCGTACTGCCCCTGCGGGTGCTCGAAGTTCCACGCGCCGCCGAAGTAGTCCTCGGTGCCGGTACCGGCGATGGTCGGGAACTCGTCGTCGCCGTCCATGTAGAACTTGATCTCGCCCTCGCCCCACCAGCCGCGGTTGTTGACGCCCCAGGCGATGTAGGTGCCGACGTAGTGGCCCTGCCCCTCGACGCCGTCGAGCAGGGTGTGGACCTGCTGATACGGCAGCGGGTTGGAGCGTCGCCACTGGGCGTGGAAGTAGGCGGCGTCGTCGGGCACCTCGGTGAGCGCGTAGGTGACCTGGTAATAGAAGCCCCGGCATTCGTCGGGCGTGAGGTTCTCGACCGTGATGCGGGCGGATACGCGGAACGGCAGCTCCCAGTAGCTGTTGAAGCCGCCGGCCGGGTTGACCGCGATCGGCAGCGAGCTGATGTTGCAGCGCTCGGTCCAGCCGCTGGCGAAGAAGTCGCCCAGCGGCGTCTCGACCGAGGGCGTCTCCTCGCCGTCCCAGTACATGCGCAGCACGATCCGCCGCCACCAGGTGGGGTGGACGGTGAGCCAGATGTGCTGGATCGCGCCGGGACCGTCGATCTCGGCGAGCGTGACCGTCTCGCTGGGAGCGATGTTGATGCTGGGGGAGACCTTCCAGCCCTGTCCCAGCTCGCGCGCGGCGACGGCGCCGGTGCCCTCGGTGGCCTTGCCGCCCTCGCCCTTGGCGCCGGTGAAGTTCTCGGCGCTGATCGACCGCGTCTCCGCCGCCGAGAGGCGACTCAGGTTGCCGAGATGCGTCCCCAAACCGTTGAAATCGCTCATTCCGAAACCGTGTCCTTCCTGCTGGTGCGTTGTAGCCGGCCGGCGCGACGCATCGCGCCGAGCTCCGGCAATTCAGTTGGCCTCCGGTACTGACGGCCCTGCGAGGGAGGGACATGCCCCTCCCGTATGAACGCGCTGGTTGATACCCCTCCCGGATTCGCAATCATCCCGAATCCCCGTCGACTATTTGAACCCCGACGTCTTGATCGACTCGACGAGCCGCCGCTGGCGAAGCTGCGTTGGGTCAGCTGCCGGCTGCAGCTCACGCATCAGCGCCCGCCCATCCCGGTGAGGGAGATGCCTTCGGTGAAGAACTTCTGGGCGAAGATGAAGATGATCACGAGCGGCGCGACCGTCATCGTCGCCGCGGCCATCAGGCCAGCCCAGTAGGTGTAGCTCTGCATGCCACCCTGGAAGCGGGCGAGCCCGAGAGTCAGCGTGTAGAGGTTCTCGTCGGAGAGCATGATCAGCGGCCAGATGAAGTCGTTCCAGACGGTGGTGATCGTGAAGACAGCCAGCACCGCCATTGCCGGTTTCGAAAGCGGCACGATGACCTCGAGAAAAACGCGCAACTTGCCCGCGCCGTCGATGATGGCGGCGTCATCCAGCTCCGACGGGATGGTCAACATGAACTGCCGCATCAGGAACGTGCCGAATGCGCTGCCGAACATGCCGGGGATCGTCATCGCCCAGATCGTGTTGAACCAGCCGAATTCGCGCATCATGATGAAGCTCGGCACGAAGGTCACCGTCGCTGGGATCATCAATGTGGCGAGGTACAGCACGAAGATCAGGTCGCGTCCGGGGAATTCCAGCCGAGCGAAGGCGTAGCCGGCGAGTGAGCAGAAGACCACCTGCCCGAGCACCACCATCGACGTGTAGAAGGCGGTGTTGAGGAAGAAGCGGAAGAACGGCAACGTGTCGAACACACCCGGGTAGTTGCTCCAGACGACCGGGTCGGGAATCAGCGTCGGCGGCCACGCGAAGATTTGCCCCTGTCCCTTGAGCGACGTGGAAATCATCCACAGGAACGGAAAGATCGAGACCAGCGCCATCAGTGACAGCATCAGGTAGGCTGCGACCTTGCCGGTGTAGCGGCGATGTATCCGGCTCAGTGTGGATTGCCGGGGCGTGATGATCGATGTCGCCGGGCTTCCCTGAGCCGGTGCGACGGCGCTGTGTTCAACCATGGTTCTTGGTCTCCTCTGGCTGACTAGGCGAAGTCATACGCGGCGTTCGCGCGGCGGCGACCAACGCGGAGCTGGAGGTAGGTGATGACGAACAGGATCGCGAACAGCACCCATGCCAGCGCGGAGGCGTAGCCCATCCGGAAGAACTGGAACGCCTCGTTGTACAGGTGCAGGTTGTAGACATACGTCGACGTGCCGGGCCCGCCATTGTTGGTGATCAGGTAGACCTGGTCGAATACCTGGAACGACCCGATCACGGCGATGACCGTCACGAACAGGAGTGCCGGGCCGATCATCGGGATCGTGATGTTGAGGAACCGGCGCCAGGAACTGGCGCCATCCAGCGCCGCCGCCTCGTGGAGCACCTTCGGCACGCCCTGGAGCGCGGCGAACAGGATGATGGCGAAGTAGCCGGCGGATTTCCAGACAGCGATGATCGCGAGGGAAATCATTGCCCAGCTTCCGTCAGTCAGCCAACCCACCGGCGGGATATGGACCACGTCGAGAATGGCGTTGAGCAGGCCAAGCTCGGTGTTGAAGATCCATTGCCAGATGAAGGCGACGGCGACGGCCGAGGTGAGCACCGGGATGTACATGGCGGCCCGGAAAAACGCAATACCGCGCACAGCCTGGTTCATGGCCATCGCCAGCGCGAGCCCTGCCACGACGCTCGCCGGCACGGTCAGGATCACGTAGTACGTGGAGTTCCATAGGGACGTCCAGAAGAGGTCATCCTCGCTCCAGAGCCGGCGATAGTTGTCGAGCCCGATGAAGGTCGGCTCGGTGAACACGTCCCATTCATGGAAGCTCATGTAGAGCGAAAACAGGACGGGGAAGGCGAGGAACACCAGCACGCCAATCAGGTTCGGCAGGATGAATAGGTAGCAAATCCAGGTTTTCTTGAATGTCTTCAGCATGGTTTGGTGCCCCTGACCCGAGCTCGGCACAGACCGAGCCCGGATCGTGTACACAGCCATTCCTCGTCCGAGGCGGGGCGATGATGGATGGGCCCCGCGCGCTGAGGGCGACGGTCCCGCGCGCGGGAAGCGAAGTGGTCAGGATCACCCAAGCAGCTTGTTGATCTCTTCCTCGAGCATGGCGTGGACCTCCTCGGCCGACGCTTCGCCCTGGAGGACCTTGTCGGTTTCGCGAGTCCAGACCGCCGCGATCTCGTTCCAGACCGGGGTGATCGGCAACTCGACGGCGTTTTCGATGCCGGTCGAGAATACGGAGGCGTTCTGGATCGCATCGTGCGCGCCGAGAAACGCGTCCGACTCGGCCAGCGAGCGGAGCACCGGCACGAAGAGACCGGATTCGGCGATCAGTTGCTGACCCTCAGGGCCGGTACTGAACTTCACGAATTCCCAGGCGTGCTCGGGATACTTGGTTTGCGAGCTGATCGCGAGTCCGGTTGAGCCGAGGTCAGTCTTCGGCGTGGTTCCGCTCGGACCCACCGGCAGCACGCCGACCTCGAACTCGAGGCCGTCCGTGGTGGAGAAGGCCGGGTACATCCAGTGGCCGACCAGCGCCATCGCGGCGCGATTGGCCATGAACATCTCGACCCCCGCCTGCGTGGCGGTCTCCTCGACAGTCGGGGCGACGTGGTGGACGTTGGCGAGGTCCGAGTACCACTGCACGGCGGCGGTGAAGTTGGGATCGGAAATGGTGCTGGCGGTCGGGTTGACGTACTGGTCGAACCACGCGCCGCCATTGCCGGTGCCGATCACGGCGGCGCTCAGCGGAGGCCACCAGGCATCGACGAAGCCATACTGGCTCACCCGGTCGCCATCCTTCTTCGTCAGTGCCTGCGCGGCTTCGAGGAAGCGGTCCCAGGTCCAGGAGTCGTCGGTCCAGTCCGCCGGTGGCGGCTCGATACCGGCTTCCTCGAACATGGCGGTGTTGTAGTAGAGTACGACACCGGCGAACTGCTCGGGCAGCACGTACTGGGCACCTTCCCAGTTGAACATGCCGATCAGCTCGGGAATGTGCTCGGTCTCGACGACGTCGGCGTAGTCGGGATCGTTGTCGATGAACTCATTCAGATCGCGATAGACGCCTCGACTGGCGAGTCCGGCATAGTCGAGCTCCCAGGCCATGAGAATGTCCGGGGAGGCGCCGCCGGCGAACTGGACCTGGATTTCCTGGGTCGCATTCCCCTCGGCGACCTGGGGCTTGATCTTGATCTGGGGGAACTTCTCCATGAATGCGTCGATGATGAGCTGGCGAGTTTCGGCTTCCTGCGGGTTCGCGCCGAAGTAGAACGTCAGCTCCGCCTCTTCGAGTTCCTGCGCGCGTCGAGCCACCGGGAAG
>JAEVYR010000145.1 GCA_023392645.1 Chloroflexota bacterium
CACGGACACCGGACACGCAGCTCCGATCAGGAATGGCCCTCGTCGCCCTCGGGCGCCGGTCCGGCCTTGTCCTGGTCCTCCTGCGAACGATAGGCGGCCGCCTCATCGCCCCGCCCGAGCAGCTCGAGCGCGGTGGCGGTGACGTTCTCGACGGTGAAGCCGAAGTGTTCCAGCACCTCGTTGCCCGGCCCGGATGCACCGTAGGTGTCCTGCCCGACGTGAGCGGCATTGTCGCCGGTGTACCGCGCCCAGCCGATCGTGGTGCCGGCCTCGACCGACACGCGCGGCGTGCCCTGCGGCCCGAGCACCGCCGCCCGGTAGGCATCGTCCTTCGCGTCGAACAACTCCCAGCTCGGCATGCTCACCACGCGGGCGTCGATCCCCTTGCCGGCCAGCTCCTGGCGCGCCTCGACCGCCAGCGCGACCTCCGAGCCGGTGGCGAGGAAAACCAGATCCGGGTCGCCGTCGCTGTCCTGCAGGATGTACGCGCCGTCGCTGACGCCGCCCTTCGCGCCGGCACGGTCCTGCACCGGCAGGTCCTGCCGGGAAAGGATCAGCGCGCTGGCGTGGCCGCTTTCGATGATGTATCGCCACGAATCGGCGGTTTCGTTCGCGTCAGCCGGCCGGAACACGAACAGATCCGGGATCAACCGCAGTGACATCGTGTGCTCGACCGGCTCGTGCGTCGGGCCGTCCTCGCCCACCGCGATGCTGTCGTGGGTGTAGACGTAGGTCGAGCGCAGGTGGCTCAGCGCCGCCAGCCGCACCGACGGACGCTGGTAGTCGGAGAACGTCAGGAAGGTCGCGCTGAAGGGAATGATCGCGCCGTGCGCGGCCATGCCGTTGACGATCGCGCCCATGCCGTGCTCGCGAATGCCGAAGTGGATGTTGCGGCCGGTGTAGTCCCACGGGCCGCCGCTGGCGCCCTGAATCTCGACGTTGTCGTCCGTCGCGGGCGGCATGAAGTCGCCGCCCCCCTTGAGCACGGTGTTGGTTGACGGGTTGAGGTCGGCCGAGCCGCCGACGAAGGTCGGCAGCTTCTCGAAGAAGGCGTTCATCACCGCGCCGCCGGCCTTGCGGGTGGCGACACCCTTCGGATCCGGCTCCCACGTCGGGATCTCGCTGTCCCAGCCGTCGGGCAGCGTGCCATCGATCGCCTGCTGCAGCTCGGCAGCCTCGTCGGGGAAGGCGTCGGCGTAGGCGTCCCAGCGTTGCTGCCAGTCGGCCTCGGCCTTCGCACCCGCGTCGACCGCCTCGCGGTAGAGGTCGAGCGCGTCGTCGGCGACGAAGAACGTCTCGTCCGCTGGCAGCCCGAGGTTCTTCTTGGTGGCGACCACCTCGTCGTCGCCGAGCGGCGAGCCATGCACGCCGAAGGTGTCCGCCTTGTCGGGCGAGCCAAACCCGATGATGGTGCGGCAACAGATCAGCGACGGGCGCTCGGTTTCGGCCCGGGCCGCCTCGACGGCGCCGCGCACGGCCTCGGGGTCGAGCCCGTCCACCGTCTGGATGTGCCAGCCGGCGGCCTCGAAGCGCTTGCCCACATCCTCACCCAGCGTGACGTTGGCGGTCGCGGCCAGCGTCATGTGGTTTTGGTCGTAGAGGTAAATGAGCTTGCCGAGCTTGAGCAGGCCGGCGACGGCGGCGGCCTCGAAGGCGACGCCCTCCATGACGTCACCGTCGGAGATGATGCCGTAGGTGTAGTGATCGACGATCTCGTGGCCCGGCCGGTTGTACTTCGCGGCCAGGTAGCGCTCGGCCATCGCCAGGCCGACGCCGTTGCCGACACCCTGCCCGAGCGGGCCGGTGGTGACCTCGACACCCGGCGTGTGGCCGCGCTCCGGGTGACCCGGCGTCTTCGAGCCGATCTGCCGGAAGTGCTTGAGGTCGTCGAGGGTGATGTCGTAGCCGGTCAGGTAGAGCAGCGAATAGATCAGCATCGAGCCGTGCCCGGCCGACAGCACGAAGCGGTCGCGGTCGAACCAGCTCGGATTCTTCGGATTGTGCTTCAGGAAATCGTGCCAGAGCACGTAGCCCATGGCCGCGGCGCCCAGCGGCAGCCCCGGGTGCCCGGAGTTCGCCTTCTGGATGGCATCCATCGAGAGCGAGCGGATGCTGTTGATCGCCTTCTGTTCGAGCGTCGTGTCAACGGTGGTTGCGGTGGCCAATGGTGTCTTCTCCTTGCATTGCCATATCCGACGCAAGCCCCGGGCCGCGAATAGGGCGGAGGCATCGGGTCGGTAGCCTCGTCACATGACGATCGCCACCGGCGGTTGGCGGCGGTCGTCATGCCGTCTTCAACTGCCTCAAGTATCCCACGTTGCTTCAACGCGGCGTGCCGAGGTGACCGGAACGTGTCGCGCCATTCGCCCCTGGCGGGACCGGCCGGTGTGGTCGCATCGATTCGACGCATCGAGCAGGGAGGCTCGCGCCTCACATACCGGCCCGAATCTCCTCCAGGCGCTGGAGCTGGTCGCCGTCGACGTCGAAGTTTTCGGGCGCCAGCCATGCCTCCAGCGCCGCCCTCGCCGCCGGCCACTCGCGATCGATGATCGAGAACCACGCCGTGTCGCGGTTGCGCCCCTTGACGATTCGATGCTGCCGGAAGATCCCCTCGAAGGTGAACCCCAGCCGCTCGGCCGCCCGCCGCGAGCGGGTGTTGGCCGCGTCGCACTTCCACTCCAGCCGCCGGTAGCCGAGGTCATCCATGGCGTGCCGCATCATCAGGTAAAGCGCCTCCGTCGCGGCCGCGGTCCGCTGAAGCTCCGCCCCGAGAAAGATGCTGCCGATCTCGATCACCCCGTTCGCCTGGTCAACCCGCATGAAACTGGCACAGCCGACCGGCCGGCCGCGCTCCCCGTCGAGAATCGTCTCCGTGTAGAGGGCCGGATCGGCGACGAAGCGGGCCAGCCACTGCTCGAACTCCGACTCGTCGGGAAACGGCCCCCAGGGTAGGTAATCCCAGAGCGCGGGATCGCCATCGCGGGTGGCCTCGAAGAGCCCCAGCGCGTGGTCGGTGACATCGGTCGGCACCAGCCTCACGCGCGGTCCGACCAGCGGCTCGGTAGTCGGCAGGTCACGCGGCGTCCATGTGGACAGATCGGTTTCCGTCACGCGTCTCGCTCCTCGGTGATGAAATCGTCGACGACCATCGGCGGGATACGGACCGGCCGGCCGGTATCGAGCCGCACCAGTGCCCATCGCGTCGCCGCCCGCACGACGGTCTCACCGGCGGTCAACGCGTCGAGATCCGGGCGGTCGATGAGACCGGCCGCCGGCTCCGGATCTCGCGCCCGGCGAATCACGTAGCGCCGCAGCGCCGTAGCCATCCCCATATGCTCGGGCCAGGTGACCACGACCAGCCGGTCGCCGGCGATCGCGGGTCGGAGGTAGTCGATCTCGTGGCGGGCGGCCATGAAGACGGCGCCGATCTCGGTCTCCAGCCGCGCCTGTGGCCAGCCGGCCTCGGCGGCATGGTCGATTGCCGCCTGTTCCAGGTAGTGGAGGTAGACCGCGTTGTTGACGTGCCCGAGCGGATCGCACTCGTGGAAGCGCACCCGCACCGGCAGCACGAACGCGGATCGCGGCCGGGTCGTCATGGCCGGTCCCCGGCCACAAGGCGTCCGTCGTCCAATCGCGTGGGGGCGGGTTCCCGATGCAGCCCGCTCATCCCTCACTCGCCCGCTTCGCTTCGAGGTCGAAGATCCGGCGCAGGATCGCGATGGTCGAGGCGTAGGTCGAGTCCATCCCGTAAAAGGACATGCCTCGCGCGCCGAGCGTGTGCGCCCGCGTGTAGGGCGTATCCGACGCGTAGTGGATGATGCCGAGATCCAGGTGTCGGGACAGCGGCGACAGGTTGATCGCCTCGGCGGTCGGGTGACGCTCCAGGAAGACGTCCTCGTAGAGCGCGCTGAGGTACGGCCCCGCCTCCATCTCGACCACGGTGAAGTTCCCGCGGTAGTAGAAATCGAGATACCCCTCGTTCTGGAGGTAGGTCCCGAGCACCGTCACGGCCTTCTGGCTGTCCAGCGCCGAGCCGAAGGTCAGGTACGGCGCGACGGCGTCGTAGTTGAAGGCGTTTTCGAACCAGTACGTGTTGCCGGAGTGCTCGTCGAACACGACGTTGGACATCATGATGTCGCCGATCCGGCCGTTCAGCGTCGCCGCCTTGCCGAGAATGTAGACACCGAGGATGTTGTCCACCGCCGCGCCCACCTGCGACATGATGTGGTAGGCGGCCATGCCGAGCGGATAATTGATGTTAACGATGACCGCGTCGGACGCGGTCGGGTCCAGCCCCTCGAGGCGCGGGTCGAACCACATGGGATCGAGCTTCGCCAGCTCGATCACCTGCACGCCGACATCGAGTGGACCCGCTGGTTCGAGGTAGGTGATCCCGACCGACTCCTCCTCGTCCTGCCGGATGCGCCGCTCCCCGGCCATGTGGGATCCATGGAACCAGGATCGCGCCGCGAAGTAGAGCACGTTTTCCCACGCGCCCCGCGCCCTGCCACGCTCGCGCTTTTGCACCTCCGGCAGCAGCTCCGGATGCCTCGTCTCGCGGATATAGTCGGTCAGCTCCTGCTCGCGGCGGCGGGAGACGCCCGATAGGACGTTGGTGATGCTGTGGGTGTTGGACGAGACGAAGTAGATCGGTCGCCCCAGCAGATCCTCGCGCTGCATCGCCTGCGCCACCGGACGCCACCACGCCCGCACCGAGCGGCCGTAGCCGAGATAGGTGCCGCCCAGCATCCGAAGGTCGATCCGCAGGTGATCCTTCGCGATGCGTTCCAGGTTCGGCATCAGCTCGTCGCCCCAGACGGCGGCAAGCCGAGCGAAATCGGGTTCGGACAGCGCCAGCGCCTCGGCCAGCGCCGGGTCGTCAGCCGCGATCGGCGCGTCGACCCGTCCCAGCAGCCGGTCACGCACCTCCGGCGCGGCGCGCAGCAGGTCGTGCATCTTGTTCCACTCGATCTGGTATGCCACGATCGAGGGGATCAGGTCGTCGAGGTCCGACGCCGAGGAGATGTAGGCGCCGAGCGTGTCGACATGGTTCCAGTACCATTTGCGCCGCCGCGCCGGCGCCTTCGCGTCCTCCCAGGCGTCGATCTCGGCATAGCCGGCGCGCGCGAACGCACGGTGCGACTGCCCGAGGATGATGTGCTTCGTGTCGACGATGCACCGGGGGATGCGATTGGCGGAGTAGAGGAAGCCGCTGAGGTCAGGCGCCGGCTCCTCCGCGCCGGCGTGCAGCGACGACGACGCGGTCAGGTGCGCCGGCTCCAGCGAGGAGATCGAAACCGCGCCCGAGCTCTCCAGCAGCGTGTTGTAGGTGCGGACGTAGAGATCGACCTCGCGCTTGCCGGGCTGGGTGCCGCGCCGGTCGTCAAAGTCGCCCCATCCGTTCGACTGCCGTCCTGCCATGCTCGCTCCTCGCGCCCGTGCCTACGAAAGGTCGATGCCGAACGCCCGCAGGAACTCGACAGCGATCACCGCGTGCCCCGGCTGGTTCGGGTGGATGCGATCGGCGGCCCACGCGGCGTTCGATGTCGTGGCCAACACGCGGTCGAAGGCGGCCTGCACATCGATGAAGATCGCGCCCACGTCCGCCGCGACATCCCGCGCGATCGCGACGCGGGAATCCATCGCGACCCGCATCGGGTCGCTCCTGTCCGCTTCAATCATATAGGGAGAGCCGATGTAGAGGTCGGGGCCATCGTCCCGCCGCGCGGCGCCGATCAGGCGGCTGAGCGTCGCGCGGTACTCATCCTCCGGTACGGCCTCGTGCACGTTCTCGCCGAAAGCGCGCCAGACGTCGTTGATGCCGATCATCACGGTGAGCACATCCGGACGCTCGTCGACCACGTCAGCCGTCCAGCGAGCGTCGAGATGGCGCACGGTATCGCCGCCAACGCCGCGGTTCGCCCAGGTGAGGTCCAGCTCGGGGTGGAGCGCCGTGACGAAGCTGCGCACCAGGGTCATGTAGCCGACGCCGTAGGGCGGCTCGATCTCGCGCCGTCCCGCGTCGGTGATGCTGTCGCCGATCATCACGATCTTCTGGCCGGTCTTCAGTCGCATATGGTTGGCTCCTTCGAAACAGATCCGCGAAACCGCGGGTTTCCGCGATCATCGTCCAATTCAACGTCGCACCGAGCTTGCCGAGAGGTCCCCGCGCGCTGAGTGACGAACGCTGCATGTTCGTCCAGCGGGCGCGCTCGCCGGCAGCTCCATTCGCCGATGAGTGTCGCCAGCACCGTACGATGCCGTCAATAGCGCCGGGTGTTTGGACAGCGCCCCGGATTGCCGGTAGGCTTGACCGTAACGTCGCCCGCCCGCGGTTCTCGACGTCGATTTTCACCCGCCGCGCCCCTGGCCGGGGCGTCATCTCGTCCGGCGTCCCGCGCCCGGCGGGCCCGCTGCCCATGTCCAACC
>JAEVYR010000191.1 GCA_023392645.1 Chloroflexota bacterium
ATCCTCGGGTGGTGATCCTCCTGCTCGGCGAGCGCGGCGACGGCGTCGACGAACGTCACCGCCGGCATCCACCCATCAAATTCGAAGGTGCGCTTCAGGCGCGGCACGCCCTTGACCTCCACGACCTCCCAGTCCGGGATTTGCGGCTTGAGCTGTTCCAGCTCCTCGCTGGTGACCTTCGGCGCGCCAACGTGGCATGCCTCGCAGCGTTCTGATGTCAGGGCCATCGTTTCGATCCTTTCATGCGGGCGAACATTGCCCCTCACGTCGTCGCAAACGGCGTTCCGTGACCCAGCCGCCATGCGTAGCGCCCACCGGGACAGACGGCCGGCGCACAATCGGCGCTACGGAGTGTCGTCGACGATCGTCACCGGCCGGCCGAGGAACGCCGCATACATTGCGGCCGTCTCGTCCAGCGCGGCCCGGTATCTGTCGTCCAGCGGTGTTGGCAGGATCGTCCGGATCTGGACGTCCCGCGCGTTCGCCTGGCGACGCCAGCCGCCGGACAGGATGCCGTCGACCGCGATCAGGTTCGCGTTCCACAGCACCCCCTTCGGGGTCTGCAACTTCAGAACGTCCGGGTCCCAGACCGGGTTGTGGGCGCGGAACCCGAGCGCGTACTCGTCCCACGGCTGCAGCAAGCGCACCAGCGGCGGCTCCGGTGTAGGCGAGACATGCCCCGGCGCGTGCCACCACTCGGCGCCGTCGATCTCGATGCGGGCGAGGCGGTCCCCGGCCAGCGCCAGGCCGGCGCGCGCGTCGCGGACCGTCAGCCCGGACCACCACGACAGGTCGTGCGGCGTCACCGGTCCGTGGCTGGTGACGTAGCGTTCCGCCATCTCGGCGAGCATCGCCTCGCGCGCTCGGGGCGGCTCCGGTGGCACGCGATCGTCGAAGAGCGCGTAGGTGTGTTGCTTCCCCTGGCGCGGTCCGCTGCACACGACTGCCTCCAGCTCGGCGTCCATCAGCAGGAAGGCGAGGCGCTGCCCCGCCGGATCGATCCCCGCGTCCTCCAGCACCGCGCCGATCGCGTTACGCGACAGCGGACCGGCGTCGGCGATGGCTCCGCGGATCGTCTCGCGGCCGCGCTCGCGCGTCGCCTCATCGAGACCCAGGTCGCGGTAGCGCGTCCGGTTGGCGGCCTGCACCCGAGGCGAAGTCAACGCCAGCAGCCAGCGGAGATCCTCCGGCAATACTAAATGCCACGTCGGCCGCATCGCGTGGGTGCGAAGGAGCTCCCCGCGGTCGAACAGTGCGTCGAGATCGGTATCGGTCACGCCGTCGAGGCGCTGGCCCAGGCTCCATTTTGCGCCGGCGTAGTCCTGTGCCTGTACCGCCAGGTTCCAGCGGACGACCTCGGCCGGCGAGTCGAAGCGGGTGTGGAGCAGCCCCTGGTTGTCGAGCCGGCGGGCGATCATCTCGGAGTGGTTCATCGTTCGATTCTGGATCCCTCGCGCGATACGGATATCATGTCGAGTCCCGGCGAAATGGTACCCGGTGCCCGCGCGGCATGGCGCTTGCTTGGTCGAAGGCAAGCATGCGGCGCATCGCGTCAGGAGTCACCCCATGTCCATCCAGACCCAGGTCGAACGCTTTGCCCCGATCGCGGGAGGTATGGGCGCGGTGCTCGCTGCCCGGGCGCTCGCCAAACGCGCCATGCAATCCGATCTCACCGGGCAGGTCGCGCTCGTCACCGGCGGCTCGCGCGGGCTTGGGTTGGCGATGGCCCGGGAACTGGTCGACGTTGGCTGCCGGGTCGCCATCTGCGCCCGCGATCGCGCCGAGCTGGACCGCGCTCGCGCCGACCTCGAATCCCGCGGCGGCGAGGCGATCGCGATCGAGTGCGACGTCGGCGACAAGGACGATGTCGGTCGGATGGTCGCCGAGGTGCGCGAGCGGCTCGGGCCGATCGACGTGCTGATCGCCAACGCCGGCGTGATCCAGGTCGGGCAGGTGTGGGCGACCGAGCTGGAGGACTTCGCGTCGGCGATGGACACCATGTTCTGGGGCGCGCTGTATCCGGTGTGGGCCGTCCTGCCCGAGATGCGAACGCGCCGAACCGGGCGGATCGGCATCGTCTCGTCCATCGGCGGCAAGGTCAGCGTGCCGCGGTTGTTGCCGTACAACGCCGCCAAGTTCGCCGCGCGCGGTCTCGCCGAGGGGTTGCGCGCGGAGCTGGCCGGTGAGGGCATCCGCGTCACCAGCATCGTGCCGGGGCTGATGCGCACCGGCTCGCACATCAACGCCACCTTCAGCGGCGACGAACAGGGCCGGGAGGCGCTGTACCGGCTCTGGGCGCCACTGGCGAGCATGCCGCTGCTCACCGGCAGCGCCGAGGCGGCGGCGGGTGCCTACATCGGGGCCGTCCGGCGGGGTGACGGTGAGGTCACCTATCCGCCGATCTTCGGGCTGCTCGGGCGCGTGCATGGCGTCGCCCCGGCGGCGACGATGTGGGCGATGGGGATCGCCAGCCGGTTGATCGCGAAGAGCGGTGACGGCACCGAGACTGTCCGCGGCAGCCGGATCGATCCGAAGGTCGACGAAGGCTGGTGGCGCGTGCTGACGACGTTGGGCCGCCGCGCCGAAGACGACCTCAACCAGCGCCCCGGCTCCGTCAGCGCCCCCGATCCGGACTGACGCCGGGAGCAGAGAAAATCACGGATGGGCCAGCTCACCACCGGCCCGTCCGTGTCGCGTGCGCATCCGTGCCGGCGTTACGCCTTCTTCTGGCCGGGCTCGATCTTCCGCGTGAACTCGACCTCGACCGGCTTCGCGTAGCGCTTGCCGTTCTCCTTGTCGTGGCGCATGAACGTCGGCGCCGCGATCTCGACCTTCACGCGGTACTCGCCCTTGCCGGGCACCGTCCAGTTCCGGCCATAGTGGTAGAGCCACGGATGCCAGAGGAATGGCTGCTCGTGGCGACCGACCTCGGCGCCGTCCGGCCCGGTCAGCGTCACGTGGACCGTCAAGCCGGGAATGAACCGGCCGTCCGCGGCATCTCGCACGGCGACCTCGACGTGGGCGTTCTCGTCGGTCGGGTTCGCCCAGGTCAGCTCTCCATCATCCTCGAGGTGCCACATCCCCTCGGCGTTTTCGACGACGAGCGCGACCTCGTACTCCCCGGCGCGCTGCACGTCGGCGCCCGATTCCTTGTCCATGCCTGCCTGTGCGTTCGCGTAGGCGTCGCCCTGCTTCACGCCGAGCTGCAACTGCTCGCGCGTCGATTCCTCGCTCGCCTTCATCGGCGGCATGGTCGTGGTTGTGGTCATGATGCTGCCATCTCCTTTCGGTTGGAGCCCGGCCGCGCATGTCACGTGCCATGGCCGGAGCGAGTCAGGCGTGGGGCGAGCGCCCCGCGGTGCGGCACGAAGCGTGCGTTAGCCTTTCTTCGGTAACGGTGCCGGTCCATCGGGGATCTGGCGCGTTCGTTGGAGGGACACCATGGATTCAGTGCTTGGCAGCCTGTTCGGCGGAGAAAACGACGATGAGCGTCGCGCGAAGGCGGATGATTTCGTCAATCGCGTCGAAAGCGGCAATCCGACCGAGGGGTTTTCGACCGAAGAAGCGCTGACCAGCTTCAGCCAGGTCGCCGGCAACCTCTCGCCGGATGAGCTGCAGGATGCCACCACCCAGGCCCTGGAGCGCTTCAGCCCGGAGCAGCGGCGCGAGTTCTCGCAACTGCTTCAGAGCTCGGCCGGCGGCGGAGCGGCGACCGACGATCCGCGACAGATCGCGCAGATGACCTCGCAGCTTCAGAGCCAGTCGCCGAATGGGTTGCTGGGCGCCCTCGGCGGCGGAGGCGGGCTCGACAGCATCCTCGGTGGTCTCCTCGGGGGTGGTGGCGGCCAGTCGAGCGGCGGTGGAATGCTCGACAACCTGCTCGGCGGATTGTTCGGCGGTGGCGACAAGCAGGATCAGCGCGGCGCGGGACAGGCCCAGGCGGGCGGCATCGATCTCGGCAACCCGATCGTGCAGGCGATTCTGGCTGCGATCGCCGCGATCGCGATGAAGAAGTTCATGGGCCGCGACGACCAGCCGAAGCAGGCTCCGGCTCCGGGCGGTGGCAGCGGCGGCGGTGGCCTCACCGGCGGCGGATGGCAGCCCAAGGAGGCCAGCGCGCCGGCGCAGCGCCAGCAGCCGGCGCAGAACGCCCCGACGGGCGGCGGGTGGCAGCCGAAGACGGCCAGCCACACCGAGCCCGACGTCACACCCGAGCAGGGTGGCGGCCTCAAGGGCGCCGACGCGAAGGACACCTGATCGACGCAACGTCGCAATCACAACGCGGGCCGGGGGTGCACCCCCGGCCCGCGTTGGGTCGTCCGGTGGGCGGCCCGGAGGGG
>JAEVYR010000208.1 GCA_023392645.1 Chloroflexota bacterium
CGTCACACGCTCGCGCACGGCCTCGGCGGCGCGGATCGCCACCTCCTCGCGCTCGGCCACGACGCCGAGGACGACGCGCTCGCGAACGACGGCGACCACGCCTGGCATCGCTCGCACCGGCTCCGCGTCGACAGCGGCGACCCGCCCGGCGCCGGCCATCGTCCGCACCCATGGGCGCACCATCCGGCCGTGCAACATCCCCGGCACGACCAGATCGTGCACGAAGGCGCGGCCGCCGGTGACCTTGGCGAGCAGGTCGACCCGCGCCGCCGATTCGGGCGTCGCCGGCGGCAACGGCGCGGCGTCGGGATCGATCGGCAGCGCCAGCGACTCCCCGGCGAGATCACCGAGCGCGATGCCGGGTCCGGAGCGATCGACCGGGCGGATCGTCCCCTCCTCCATAATCAGGTCGGCCGGCGCGACCTCCAGCCGGTCGGCGGCCCGCGCCAGCAGCACGCGCCTCGCCGTCGTGGCGGCCTGGCGAAGTGTGCTCCCGGCGACCTGGATGCTCTTGCTGCCGGCGGTGGTGCTCTGGTCCGGCGTTCGGGCCGTGTCGCCCAGCACGGCGCGCACGCGATCGAGCGGCACGCCGAGCTCCCCGGCGACGATCTGCGCCATCGCCGTCGCGATGCCGGTGCCGAGCTCGACCTTGCCGCAAAAGACGGTCACGCCGCCATCGGGCGCGATTTCGAGAAATGCGTCGACCATGGCGGGATCGAGATTGCCCCGCCCATCCGACACGGTCTGTCTTGCTTGCTGTGTCATGCGTCGTCTCCAAACATCACGCGCATGATAGCGCCGTTCCGGCGGTTGCGTGTTGACAGGGCCGATGTCGTTCCCGATGATCGATCGAACTCATGCACGGCGGAAAACCACGCGCGTTACTGGGGAGGCATTCGGCGATGGCGGAAGGCACGGTCAAGACCGCGGTGATCGGCGTGGGACTCGTCGGCGAGCAGCACGCGGAGACGTACGCCACCTATCCGCGCGCCGAGCTGGTGCTGGTCTGCGATCTCAACCCGGAGCGAGCGCAGGCCGTCGGCGAGCGCCTTGGCTGCAGCTCTACCTCCAGCATCGATGACGTCGCCCGGTCGGACGCGCAGGTCGTCAGCGTCGCCACCCCCGATTTCGCCCACTTCGAGCCGGTGATGGCGATGCTCGACGCCGGCAAGCACGTGGTGGTCGAGAAACCGCTGGCGACGATCACCGCCGAGGCCGAAGCCATGGTCCGCGCCGCCCGGGCGAAGGGGCTGAAGCTCACCGTCAACCTGGGCAATCGCGGAAATCCGGATTTTCTCAACATCCGCGAAAGCGTGCGGTCGGGCGAGATCGGCGACCCGGTGATGGCCTACTCGCGCACCAGCGACACGGTCTGGGTCCCGACCGAGATGCTGTCGTGGGCCGGGAAATCGGGACCGCAGTGGTTCCTGTTCGCGCACACGATGGACCTGATGCGCTGGATTCTCGGGCAGGAGGCCCGCACCGTCTACGCGATCGGCGCGAAGGGCATCCTCACCTCGCGCGGCATCGACGCCTTCGACGCGATCCAGGCGATGGTCCAGTTCGATACGACCTTCGCCACCTTCGAGACGTCGTGGATCGTGCCGGAGGCGTACCCGCACATCGTCGAATCGCAGATGACGATCAACGGCAGCAGCGGCCGGATCCAGCTCAACGGCTCCAACCGCGGCTTCGAGCTGACGTCGGACACGCTGGGCAAGCACATGTACGCGCGCCCGTCGCTGTGGAACCACTTCACGCTGCCGCCCACCTGGTGGGGGGCGCCGCGAAACATGGTCGATTGCGTGCTCGACGGCGGCGAGCCGGCCATCACGGCCGAGGACGGGCTGCGGGTGGTGGCGATGATCGAGGCAACCGAGCGCTCCATCGCCGAGCAGCGTGTCGTCGAGATCGACGAGATGCTCGCCGGCGCGGTGTCGAGGTAGCGCGGCAGACTTCCGACGGTGCGGGAGAGGTGCCGGCGCGGAACCATGGTGACCGCGAACGATGGCACGCGCCAGCACGGCGTCCGCTACGTTCGATTTCGGATCCCTCGGCGTCCCGGTGGGCGGTTCCTATGAACCCGACCGGGACGTTTCGCTGACCGGCTTCATCGCCTCCGACGCCTGCCGGACCGCCCGCAGGATGCGCGGGTGCGAGCCGCAGCGGCAGAGGGTCCCGGCCAGCGCCTCGCGAATCTCCGTATCCGTCGGCTCCGGGATGCGATCCAGCAGCGCCGCCGCCGTGACGATCATCCCCGCCGTGCAGTACCCGCACTGGGCCGCCTGCTCGTCGAGGAACGCTCGTTGCAGCGGGTGCAGGTCGTCGACCGCGCCGAGCCCTTCCAGCGTGGTCACCTCGCCCGCGACCTCTCCCACCGAAACCAGGCAGGAGAGCGCGACTTCGCCGTCGATCAGCACCGCGCACGCGCCGCAACGACCCAGCCCGCAGCCATACTTCGCCGCCACCAGACCCAGCTCGTTGCGCAGCACGTAGAGCAGCGGCGTTTCCGGCGTCGCCGTCACCTCGTGCTCGCGACCGTTGACGACGATCCGCCGCGCTTCGCTCCCCATGCCAGTCCTCACTGATGTTTCGGCGCCGTCGATGCTACCCCTGCACTATACGCCGGAAGAAGACGCAAATTCACGGCGCGTACTCCTGCAGTCACAGAGCCGGCGAAACGCTCGCCGTGCCCGCTCGTCACCGCGCCATCATCCGATCGCTCCTCTTGACATTCGGAGCGGCTCCCGGCAGGATGCAGGGAACAACCGAATCGTCCACTGGCGATGACAGGGACGAGTACCTGGCGCGAACGATGCAGAGAACCGCGGTCGCTGCGAAGCGGGATCCGAAACGCCAGCGAAAAAGCCCCTCGAGCCGCGCCCCGAAACCGGCGGTGGGACCATCCCCTGAAGGGGAGACGCCTCACCGGCCGCGAAGTAGGCGGCGACGGGTGCTCCAGACCGGAGCAAGCGACGCCCGTTACAGCGTCGATGCATCGTGCCAGCGCGCGGGTCGTCCCGCCGCCGTCGCCGTGCAGCCGAGGTCGCGCGCCACAAGGCCGCGACGAACCGGGGTGGTACCTCGAGCCGCACACCGCTCGTCCCCTGTCGATGACGGGGCGGCGGTGTTTGTCGTCTCCGGGA
>JAEVYR010000108.1 GCA_023392645.1 Chloroflexota bacterium
CTCTACGCCCTCGACGCCGCCACCGGCGAGGAACGATGGCGATTCGAGGCCGAGGGCGATATCTACTCCGCCCCAGCCGTTGTCGCGGGCGTCGTGTACGTCGGGAGCTGGGATGGCCATCTCTACGCGATCGACGCTGTCTCCGGCGAGCAACGCTGGCGCTTCGCCACCGGCGATACCGTGTGGTCCGCGCCCGCCGTGGTGGAGGGCGTGGTCTACATCGGCAGTGACGATGGCAACGTCTATGGCATCGATGCCGAATCCGGTCAGGAGCGGTGGCGATTCGAGACCGGTGACCGCGTCATGGCGTCAGCAGCGGTTGTCGATGGCGCGGTGTACATCGGGAGCGAGGACGGAAATGTCTACGCCATCGATGCCGCCACGGGAGCCGAACGCTGGCGATTCACCACCGGCGGCAAGATCCAGACCTCGGCCGCGGTTGTCGACGGCGTCGTCTATGCCGGCAGCAATGACGGGATCCTCCATGCCCTCGCCGCCACCACCGGCGAGGAGCTCTGGACCTTCGATCTCGGAGAGAACATCTATGCGTCCCCGACCGTTGCCGATGGCATCATCTACGTCGGCGGGTCGGACCACTACCTGATCGCCATCGACGCCGCCAGCGGCGGCGAGTTGTGGCGCATCGAGTATGTCTGGCATGTCACCTGTGATCCCGTCGTCGTCGATGGCGCCGTCTACGTTTGCATCGACGACGGCGCGGTGTACGCCATGGCGAACCCCGAGATCAGGTCACTTCGGACCGAGTTCGAGCCGACGGGCCGGTGATCCGCACCTGACACCCAGGACGGATACGGTCCCTCAATAGCGTCGGGCCGGATCGCGTTGGGGAAATCGAAAGAGAAAGGGTCGCGAACGATGATCGTCGACGACGGGATAGCCCGATCGCACAGAGCCTCGACGTACCTGCTCGCGGCAATCCTGCCAGCCCTGCTCTACCTGACGATGCTGACTCCGGCTTTGGGCGCCGCGAGCACTCCGACGGCAGCCGATCCGACACCGCTCTGGCGGGCCGACGCGCCCCACCCGGACGAGCAGACCGAGCTCAGCCTGGGAAGCGACTACGTGCTGCTGACGACCTATACCCTCCAAACGGTCACGGCCCTGGACCTGAACGATGGAAGCACCCGGTGGTCACTGGACTTCTCGGAACGGCCCGGTGACTCCGAGGACAGCGGGTTCAGCAGCTCGCCGATCATCACCGACGGTCGCATCTTCCTCCCCACCCGGGGATTTGGCTTCGTGGCGATTGACTCGGCAAGCGGCGACATCGTTTGGGAGCGTACCGCCGAGGCGGGCTCCGTCTGGGAAACCCCGATCCCGCTCACCAACGACACCGTCGTGACGGCATACCAGAACGTCGTATCGGTGCTCGATGTCGATCGGGGTGACGTGGTTTGGGAAACGACGGCTTTCGACGATTACAACCCGAACTCGAACTATGCGGTCGATCTCGCGGTAGCCGGCGACCAGGTGCTCCTCACCACGTCCAGCGGCCGTCTCTACGCCTTCGATCCGGGAAGTGGCGAGCCTCTCTGGAATCGGAATCTCGGCGAAGTCGATGATATGGAGTTCCTCGCCGGAACCGACGCGATCATCGTTCGCATCGGCGGCGAACGCCTGGTTCGCTACGATGCCAACGGCAACGAGATGTGGGCCATTGAGGGCGAGCAGCAGGCGGGAAGTCCGGTCGGGCTCGCCAATAGCAGGCTCCTCCTGAGTGATGGGAGCAGGCTGTTGGCGCTGGATACCGACAGCGGCAAGGTCGCCTGGGAACAGGAGACGGGAGCGTATGGGCTCCCGTCGGCCATCGTCTCCGGGAACGCTGTGACCGCCGATTGCCAGGCAGGCGACATTACCGCCTACAACCTCCAATCGGGAACGGAAACGTTCCGGTCTGCGATTGCCCCCACGGCGCGATGCTCGATACAAGGGACGAGCGCTGGCGTGCTGGTCCACGGCACACCGGGACGTCTGGAGGTGCTCGATGCTTCGACGGGCGAAATCCGGCCGGGAGTGATCCCCCCGGAGTTCGGAGACAGCGTCAAGCTGGAGGTGGGGCAGGACGGCATCGCTGCCATCCTGCGGAACGGTGCGGTCATCTACTCCCGGTTTGACGGCACGGATACCTGACACCGAGCACACGGCATCCTGGTCCGTTTCATCGCAGCCGATCGCACGCCAGGGTGCAAGGCGGAGTTACATCTGCGGATCGGTGTCCTCGACATCGCCGCCGATCGCGGTGAGCTTGGCGACGAAGTCCTCGTAACCGCGATCGATGTGGTAGACCTCCTCCAGCTCGGTCTCGCCCTCGGCCACCAGTCCGGCCAGCACCATGCAGACCGCCGCCCGAATATCGATCGCGGCCACCCGCGCGCCGTGCAGCGGTGTCGGGCCGTGAACCTCGGCCGAGGCCGCGAACAGCTCGCCGGTGCGGCCGATCCGGTCGACGCGGATATCGGCGCCCATCTTCAGGAGCTCGGTGGTGTAGCGCAGGCGATCCTCGTAGACGCGCTCGTGGACCCGCGAGACGCCCTCGCACTGGGTCAGCATCGCCGTGAAGGGCGCCTGCATGTCGGTGGGGAAGCCGGGAAATGGCAGGGTCTGGATATCGACCGCCCTGAGACCGTCGCCGCCCCGACGGACGAGCATCGTGTCGTTGCTGTGCCAGACCTCGCCGCCCACTTCCATCAGCTTCTCGGTGAGCGGCAGCATGTGCGCCTCGCGCACGTCGCGCAGCATCAGCTCGCCGCCGGTCATGATCGCGGCGATGGCGAACGACCCCGCCTCGAGCCGGTCCGGCGGGATGTAGTCGGAGACGCCGCGAAGCCGCTCGACGCCCTCGATGGTGATCACGGGGGAGCCGAGCCCGCTGATGCGCGCGCCCATCCGGTTGAGTAGCTGCCCGAGCCAGACAACCTCCGGCTCGGCCGAGGCGTTGACGATCACCGTCTTGCCGACGGCCAGCGTGGCGGCCATCAGCAGGTTCTCGGTACCGGTGTGGCTGGGGTAATCCATGTAGATGCGCGCGCCGCGCAGCTTGCCGCCGCTGGCGACGACCAGGTCGTCGCGGTGCTCGATGACGGCGCCCATGCGCTGGAATCCGCGCAGGTGGACGTCGATCGGCCGCCGCCCGATCTGGTCGCCGCCGGGCATGAAGAACGAGACCTCGCCGCAGCGTGCCAGCATCGGCCCGGCGGCAACGACGGAGGCGCGGGTCGGGCGAAAGAGATGCGGCGGCGCGGTGGTGCTGGTGATCTCCCGCGCGCGGACCGAAACGCGGCCCAGGGCGCGATCGACCTCGACCTCGGCGCCGAAGGCGCGCAGCAGGTCGGCCATCGAGAGGACGTCGGCGAGCATGGGCACGTTGTTGAGCACCACCTCGTCAGACGTCAGCAGCGTGGCCGCCATGGCCTTGAGTGCGGCATTCTTCGCGCCGCTGATGAGGACCTCGCCACGCAGGACGTTTCCGCCGCGAATCTTCAGCAGTCGCTCAGCGGTGCTGGCGGTTGAGGTCATCGGCATTGCCTGGCCCATCGGGGTCTCCTTGAGCCGGTCGCTGCCCGGTGCCGGAGCGGGTCGACCGACGGGCACGGAAGCCGGCACGTCAGCGAGAAGTATACGCTGTCTCGTACGGACACTTCAGGGATCGAGCAGCCGGAGCGTCCCGGCTGGCCGCTCTGGCTACAGAAGGCACATTCCGGCGCCAGTCAGGATGAACACACGGAGACACCGGCGATGTCGGGTGACATCGCCGGTGTTGCATTGCCTGTGCGACTGGCTGGCGCTGAACACCCGATCAGACGGGGCGTTCCTGGCCGCGGGGACGACGGTTGCGGGCAAGCCGGAGGCGGATCGCCGCGCGGCGCAGCGCCGCCTCGGCTTCCGCGATGTCCTGCCGGTCCTTGGCATTGCGAAGCGCGTCCTCGGCTCGCTGACGGGCCGCTTCCGCGCGCTCGACGTCGATATCCGAGGTGCGCTCGGCCGTGTCCGCAAGGATCACGACCTTGTTGTTGAGGACTTCGATGAACCCGCCGTGGACGGCGAGCGCGTCCTCCTCGCCACCGTGCTTGATGCGCAGCTCGCCTTCCTTGAGCAGCGACACTAGCGCCGCGTGGCGCGGCAGGATGCCGAGCGAGCCCTCCGCGCCGGGGGGGGCGCCCCCGGTGGGGGGGGGAGGCGCCGAGAC
>JAEVYR010000271.1 GCA_023392645.1 Chloroflexota bacterium
GGGTCAGGCACCCGCCCTGGTGCTGATCATGCCCGGCCGCTACGACCCCGAGACGCTCTACGCGACATGGGTTGCCAATGGCTATCAGGCGGTCGAGGTCGAGGACACCACCGTCTGGTCGCTCGCGCCGGGCGATCGCATCGACCTCTCCGCGCCCGCCAGCCGCCCCGCGCTGGGGCTGCTCAACACCATGGTCGTGCTCGATGACGGCACGCTCATCGCCGCGCCCCGGCCCTCGCTGATGGCGTCGACGCTGCGAGCGATCCAGGGCAAATCCGGCTCGCTTGCCACGAACGATGGGCTGCGGCCTGCGCTGGCGGACAGCGTCGACGCGCGCGCGGCGATTCTCGCCACCGGGGAGCTGCTGACCGCGCCGCGAGCAGGGGAGGGAATGGTGCCATCACCCGTGGCCGCCGGGACGCTGCCGGACGTCGACCTGGTTCTCTTCACCGTCCCACGCGAGGGTGGTCCCGTGAGGATGACGCTCGTGCTCGATGAGGCGGCCGACGACCCCGACGCGCTGCGACGAGCGGTGCGCGATCGCGTCGACGCCGATCTCGCCTGGTCGGCCCGATGGTCGGTCGAGGAGATTCGCATCGCCGGCGCTGACCGAATGATTGAATTGACGATTTTCGGCGACCCGACCCGTGACGCCGTGCTCGACCTTGCCAACCCGCGCGAGCTCGATCCCTTCCGCTGGTCCGATCCTGACTGAGGAGCCGCGAACGCAAGACGGCATCGCCAGGTGCCGAGCATTATCGTCGGCGCCACCACGGTAACCGCGGGTCCTGTGCGGGGGTGTGACACCTCCCACGCCGCGCGGCGCTCGGTCGAGACGACACGCCAATTCGGGGCTCTCTCCAGGAGCCTCATCGACGCTCAACATGGCCGCTGGCGGGATGTTCGTCGGGCGCTTGACCCACTGAATGAAGAAGATGTACATTTGTCCATGTTGAAACCTGTACGTTTGTCCCACTTTCTCTGTGGGAGGTGCGTCATGACCGGCTGGATCTTCCTCATCATCGCCATCGTCGCGGAAATCATCGCCACCACGGCGATCCGCTCGTCCCACGGCTTCACGGTGCTGCTGCCCTCGATCGTGACGGTCGCCGGCTACGCCGTCGCCTTCGCCTGCTTCGCACAGGCGCTGAAGTCGCTTGATCTCGGCATCGCCTACGCGATCTGGGCCGGCGTCGGCACCGCCACGGTCGCCGTGATCGGCATCCTCGTCTTCGGTGAGCCGGGATCGGCGGCCAAGACGGCGGGTCTCGCGCTAATCGTGGCCGGAGTAGTGCTGCTCAATCTTCAGGGGGCGCATTGACGGACACCGGTGAGATTACCGACGGCCGCGTCGCGCGCGGCCAGGAGCGTCGCGCCGAGATCGCCCGGGCGGTGATCGATGTGGTCGCCGAGCACGGTTTGCGCGGGCTGACCCACCGCAAGGTGGCCGAGGCCGCCGGCGTGCCGCTCGGCTCAACCACCTACCACTTCGAAACGCTCGACGACCTGATGATGGCCGGGCTGGAGCTGGCGGCTGAGCGAAACCTGGCGATGATGCGCCGGGCGGCGGAGCGCCTGGACGCGGGCGGCGATATCGCGGGCTGGCTGACCGAACTCATGATCGAGATGGTCACGACGTGGCGGGAGAGCAATATCGCCGAGCGCGAGCTCTATCTCGAAGCGATCCGCAACCCCGCCCTGCGACCGGCCGCGACGCGCTGGGACGACGCCTTCGTCGACATCCTCGAGCCGCATCTGGGCGACCGCGAGGGTGCACGGCTGGCCTGCTGGGCGCTGGACGGGCTGGCGGTGACGTTGCTGATCGCCGGGAGCCCGCCGGATCGCGATCGCATCCTGCGCCAGATGGATCGCCTCTGTGCCGATCTCGGCACCGCCTGACGGTTGTAGCCGGCTTCGCCCCCGGATGGAGCCCGTAGCGCTGCCCGTGCCAGACGTGGGTTGAGGCCGCCACAGGGGCGGCGCTACAGGCACGTTCCCGCGGGAATCATTTGGACTCCCGATCAGCTCTTCAGGGCGCCGGCGGCGATGTTGCCGATGAAGTGCCGGCTGCCGATGATGAACACGACGATCAGCGGAATCGTCGCCAGCAGCGTGCCCGCCATGACCATCGCGTAGTCGGTCTGGTAGATGCCCTGCAACTGCGACAGCGCCACCTGCAGCGTCAGGCGGTCCGGGTTGATCAGCACCACCAGCGGCCAGAGGTAGTCGTTCCACGCCGTGATGAATGTGAAGATGCCGAGGAACGCCAGCGCCGGCCGCAGCAACGGCAGACCGACGTTGGTGTAAAGCTGGAAATGGTTGCATCCGTCCAGCCGGCCCGCGTCGATCAGGTCGTTCGGGATCGCGCCCATGGCGTACTGCCGCATCCAGAAGATGCCGAACGCCCCGGCGATGCCCGGCACGATCAGCGCCTGCAGCGTGCCGACCCAGCCGAAGTTGGCCATGATTACGAACAGCGGCACCGTGTTGAGCTGCGACGGCACCATCATCGTCGCCAGCACCAGCACGAACAGCCAATTGCGCCCCGGGAACTGGAACTTGGCGAAGGTGAACCCCGCCAGCGAGGCGAAGAACATCGTCAGCACGGCGGTCAGCGTGGCGACGATGATGGTGTTGACGAAGGAGCTCCAGAACGGAATCGAGTCGAGCACCCGGTTGATGTTGTCCCAAAGGTGCGGGCCGGGCAGCAGCTTCGGCGGGTAGGCGTAGATCTCCTCCGACGTCCGCGTGGCCATCACGATCAGCCAGTAGAACGGAAAGATCGAGACGACAAGGCCGAGCACCAGCACAGTGTGCAGGATGACGTTCGACCACCGGATGCCCCGGGGTTTTTCCGTGTAGGTCTCCATCACTTCTCTCCCGTCCGACCGACCAGCGCCCAGTTCATCAGCGAGAAGACGACGATGATTGCGAACAGCCCCCAGCCGATCGCGGCGCCGTAGCCGAACTGGTTCTGGACGAACGCCTGCTGGTAGAGGTAGAGCACCATGGTCAACCCCTCGCTGCCGGGGCCGCCGCCGTTGCCGACGAGCACCTGCGGCTCGGTGAAGAGCTGCAGGCCGCCGATGGTCGAGGTGATCACCGTGAACAGGATCACCGGGCGCAGCAGCGGAATCGTGATGTCCTTGAAGATGTTCCACTGGCTGGCGCCGTCGAGCCTGGCCGCCTCATACAGGTCATCGGGGATCGCCTGCAGGCCGGCGAGATAGATGATGGCGTTGTAGCCGGTCCACCGCCAGACCACCATCGTCGCGATCGCGATCTTGATCCCCCAGGGGTCGTTCAGCCACTCGACCCGGTCGAGCCCGACGCCGCGCAGGAAGGCGTTGAGCAGGCCGAACTGGTTGCCGAAGATCGAGGCGAAGATGATCGCGATCGCCACCAGCGAGGTGACGTTGGGAATGAAGTAGGCGATGCGGTAGAGCGAGCGGCCCCGAAGCTCCTGGTTGAGCAGGAAGGCGAGCACGAGCGCGAGGATCAGCATCGGGATGGTCGAGAGCACCCAGATCTGCAACGTCACCCACAGCGACTTGCGGAAGGTGGCGTCGGTGATCAGGTAGTGGAACTGGTCGAGACCGACGTAGCGCATCGGGCCGATGCCGTCCCACGACTGGAATGCCAGGTACAGTGCGAACCCGATCGGGAAGAGCCCGAAGATGACGAAGATGATGAAGAAGGGCGAAATCGCGAGGTAGATGCCGAGGTACTTTTCCCGCCAGCGCTCGAAGCTGCTCCGTGTCGGCGCTTCCACGCCGCCGTAGACCGGGCTGGACTGTGTCCGGGTGGTCATTGTCTATCCCTCCCACTTCACCCACGGGTGCTTGTGCTCCAGCTCGCGGCGCATCTGCTTCTGCGCGTCCTCCCACGTGCCTTGCTCCGGCCGGACGCCGACGGCGACGTCGGTCACCATGCCGCTCATGATGCTGTTCGCGACGGCGTAGGCGGGGCTGGAGTAGAAGGGCTTGATGTTCTGGGCCGAGGCCGCGAACTGCTCGCCGGTGGCCTGCCCGCCGAAGAAGTCCTCCGGCTCGGACATGGCGGGGTCGGTGAGGGCCTCGACCGCCGAGGGGAAGAGCGCAAGCGACTGGTACATCTTCACCTGGTTGGCGGGCGACTGGACGAAGCGGATGAGATCGAAGGCCAGCTGGTCGTCGGCGGCGTAAGTGGTGACGCTGATGAACGACCCACCGTGGTTGCCGGCCCCGCCGGGCGTCTGGGCGACGCGCCAGGTACCGGCAGTGTCGTCGCCGGATTCCTGCAGCGGTTGCTTGAGCCAGACGGCGCCAGGGAACGACGCGACGGCGCCGTTGTTCATCGCCGCGCTCCAGTCGGGGGTGAACGAGTTGACGTTGGCGGCAAGATCGAGCTGCTTCGCCTGCATCGCGACGTCCCACGCCCGCCGCACCTGATCGCCGTCGCCGACGTAGACGTTATCGCGGTTCACGTAGAACTCGGTAGCCTGGAACAGTGCCTGGAGATAGAGGTTGGGGATGTTGTCGAGCATGTTGACGCCGGGCAGCTTGCCCTGCAGCTCGGCGCCAGCCTGGAAGTAGTCGTCCCACTCGGCGAAGGCCTTCGTCACCTCGTCCGGCTCGCTCGGCAGGCCGGCCTGGTCGAAGAGGTCGGCGCGGTAGAAAAGCCCGGTCGGGCCGGTGTCCATCGGGAAGCCGATCATCTTCCCGTCCCTGGTGACGCCGAGCCCCCACTTCCAGTCCAGGTACTGATCCTCGACGTCGGCGGCGCCGAGGTCGTAGAGGTCGACGAAGTTGTCCGAAGCCGGGAAGTAGCGGGCGATGTCGGAGTTCATGGCGGCCACGTCGGGGACGAAAGCCTTGCCGGCGAGTGTGGTGTTGAGCCGGGAGGCGTAGTCGCCGCCGATCTTCTGGTCGTTGACGGTGATGCCCGGATGATCCTGCTCGAAGGCGCGGAAGGTCTCCGGGTCGATCGACCGGTTCCAGTACCAGAGATCGATCGTGTCGGGGTTCCCGGCGCTGGCGCTGCCGAAGCCTGGCACCGAGCATCCCGACAGCGCGAGCGGAGACAGCAATAACGGCAGGAACCGGCGACGGTCCATGCGGCGCTCCATCACAGTGACCCTCCTGGCCCGGTCGCGGCCCCGGATGTGCGGGGACGCGGGCGAGCCGTATGTGCTCGATGTGCACCATCGTAGAGTGAAGATGCCCGAAATGGAACCCCTTCGCGGAGAGAGCCGACCCATTTGGGGTCGTCCTGTATAAACTGTGCGGACCACGTGCCGCTCGCCGTCGGCGCGCAATGCGCCCGCCCGGAAAGGACTCCGCCCCCATGCCCCCGACCGCTCCCCAGCTTGCCGACTGGCAGGATCCGAGCATGCTCCAGCGCAACCGGGAGCCGGCCCGGCCGCTGTTGATTCCCTATGCCGACGATGCGACCGCCCTCGCCGGCGACCGATCCCGCTCGCCGTGGTACCGCTGCCTCAACGGCGAGTGGCTGTTTCATTACGCCGAGTCGACCGCGCTGGTGCCGGCCGACGCCGCCGATCCAGAGGCGGACGAGCTGTCCTGGGACACCATTCCGGTGCCGTCGGTGTGGCAGATGCACGGATACGGCACGCCGCAGTACTGCAACGTGCAATATCCCTTCCCGGTCGATCCGCCCCACGTGCCCGACCACCCGGTGGGCTGCTACCGGCACACCTTCTCCGTGCCCGCGTCGTGGACGGGACGTCGTATCCGCCTCACCTTCGACGGCGTCTGCTCCGCCTTCACCGTCTGGCTCAACGGGCACGAGGTCGGGTTCTCCAAGGGCAGCCACATGCCCGCCGAGTTCGACATCACCGATCTGCTCGAAGACGACTTCAACCTGCTGGCGGTGGAGGTCCACCAGTGGTCCGACGCGAGCTATCTCGAAGACCAGGACATGTGGCGCTTCAACGGCATCTTCCGTGACGTCTGGCTGGCCGCGCTGCCGCAGGCGTACATCGAGGATGTCGAGGCGCGGGCGGAGCTCGGGGACACCTTCGATACCGGCACGCTCAGGCTCAACGTCACGGTCGTGGGTCGCGACGATGTCACGCACTCGATCGACGCGACGCTGTTCGACGCCGACGGCGCCGAGGTGGGGATGTTGACCTTTGCGGGCGGCGACCCGCTCTCGGGCGAAATCCCGATCAGCGAGCCGCGGCTGTGGTCGTCGGAGGATCCCTACTGC
>JAEVYR010000363.1 GCA_023392645.1 Chloroflexota bacterium
AGAAGTCCTACCAGACACTCGGCATTCGCTGGGTGATCACTAACTCGCGTCGCACGCCGCAGGTGGTGAGCGAGATGCTTGCAGCCCGGGTCGCGGCAGGGTGCGGGGCAATCGCCACGTTCATCGATGTGCGGATCACCGGTCCGGGCACGCTCGGCCACGTGTTGGAGCAAGTGCAGTCCGTGGTCTGTACGGATGACTCGAGCACGATGATCTCAGAGTGCATTTCAGCCGGATTGCCGGTCCTGGGCGTGCGGCCGCGCCGCGCGAAATTCACGCCGGATGAATTGAGCTATCGCCAGTATCTCATCGCGAATGGCTGGCATCGGTCCGTTCCGATCTCAGCCTTGACGCCCGAGACGCTGGTCAGCGAGGTGGCACGCATCCGCCCCCTCGCCGAAGATCCGATTGACCAGTTGGCAGGCATCATTCGTGAGAGGATACCGGAGCTGTTTTCGTCCAGCCCCAAGGCAGTTCCCTTCATCCATCAAAGTTCGCGGCCTGCAGGCCCGCGATCGAGCCGCCGAACCTCCACCCTCTCCCCCGCCTGAACGGCCCCGAACACACCTACATCGTCCAGCGCCTCGGCCCAGGTGTTGGAGGGCGACCACAAGCGAAGCTCACCCGACCTGGAAATGGGCGTGCGGGCAAACGGGATGCCGATCACGTCGCGCTCGGGTGAGAAGACGATGGCGCCCGGCTCCACGATGAGCTTCGCTCCTCGCTCGCGGCCGCTCTCTACGGTGGTTTCGAAGAAGACCTCACCCCGCCCCCAGAGTTGAGCCACCGAAAAGAGCGGCAAGGCCCGCCAGATCCGATCCGCCGTCGGGGTGTCGAGGAGACGTGCACGGATGCACGCACCGCCAGCCCGGATCAGCACAAGCCGCTCGGTGCCTGTCGTCGCCACCGCGCGCTCACGCGGATCGCTGGATGCTGGCGGTCGGGCGCGCAGGAGATTCGTCGGCATGGGGCAAGTGAGCCCCATGCGTCATCGTTGCGCAAGGGGCGGCTCTAGCCGGTCCAGAGGTCAAGCAACGAGGCGATCGTTTCCCGGCGAGGCGCGCCGGGAATGAACTTGCGGTCAGGCCGGCGGCGCCGCGAATACGAGCACGGCGTTGAGGCCACCGAATGCGAACGAGTTCGACATCGCGAACCGCACCTTCAGGTCGCGACCGACATTCGGAATGTAGTCGAGGTCGCAGTCGGGATCCGGATCGTCGAGGCCGATTGTCGGCGGCACCCAGCCTTCGTTGATCGCCTGAATACAGGCCGCCGCCTCGATACCGCCGCCCGCACCGAGCGGATGGCCGTGCATCGATTTCGTGGACGAGATGGCGAGCTCGTAAGCGTGCTGGCCGAATACCTCCTTGATGGCGTTCGTCTCGTTCTTGTCGTTTATGGTCGTCGCGGTGCCGTGCGCGTTGAGGTAATCGATATCGGCCGGGCCGATCCTCGCATCCTCGAGTGCGAGCTTCATCGCTTCGCGCGGGCCCTCGACGTCGGGGTTCACCATGTCCTTGCTGTCGGAGGTCATCCCGTAGCCGATCAACTCGGCCAGAATAGTGGCGCCGCGCTTACGGGCGTGCTCGTACTCCTCCAGCACGAGAATGCCGGCGCCCTCGCCCAACACCGTGCCGTTGCGCTTCTTGGCGAACGGGAAGCAGCCCTCGGGCGAGAGGACGTGCAGCGCCTGCCAGGCCTTCATCGTCCCGTAGTTGATGACCGCTTCCGACGCACCGGCGATGGCGACGTCGACGACGTTGTTGCGGATGTAGTCCCGCGCGATGCCGATGGCATGGGTCGCCGTCGAGCAGGCACTGCAGGTCGCGAACGTGGGGCCCTTCACACCGTACTCGATGCCGACGTGCGCCGCGGCCGAGGAGCCGATGATGCGCAGCAGCGTGAGTGGATGGGTCGCGCGCTTGTTGTGGATGAAAAGGTCGCGGTAGGCGACCTCGTACGTCGTCAAACCGCCGGCGCCCGAGCCGATGATGCAGGCCGACCGGTAGGGGTCGGCGAACGGCATCTCCAGTCCAGACTGCCGCACCGCCTCGTCGGCGGCGGCCGCAGCGAACCAGGAATAGCGGTCTGCGTGCATGATGATCTTGTCGCGCTTGGCCCCCTTGAGCCGCGCGCGGTGATCGAAGTCCTTGATCTGCGCCCCGATCAGGATCTTGAGATCTTCGAGCGGAAAGCCTTCGAGCGGACTCAAGCCCGACTGGCCGCGCTTCATCCCCGCCCAGAATTCCTGGACGTTATGGCCGATCGGCGTCACGACACCCATGCCGGTGACGACGACACGGCGTCCGCCGCTCGCGTTTGTCATAACTGAACGTCCTGTCGGGCTTCTACGCCCCGATTGGTTGTAAGTGCGCCTTGCTGACGGCTTCGGCTAGGAAGCCTTGGCGCTCGCCGCGGCCCCGCCGGTCCCTGCGCTCTCGATGAGTGCCTTGACACGCTCGACGACGGACCCGACCGTCTTGAAGTCGGCCGCTTCCTCATTCGCGTTGTAGGGGATCTCGATTCCGAAGGTGTCCTCGATGTCGAACACGATCATGGCAAGGTCGAGCGACTCGATCTTGAGG
>JAEVYR010000117.1 GCA_023392645.1 Chloroflexota bacterium
CACTGCGTCTCCTTCCGGGGTTCCATCGTCCAGCGATGAACCAGCAAGAAGGAGGCCAGATGCTGACGGATTCGTGTTTCGGGCGAACCGATAGCGTACGTCTGCAGGCCCGCCACGGGGGCGGGCCTGCCGCACAGGCCGGGTCCTGCAGGCGATTGGGGAGGCGCTAGGCGATGTAGACCGTCTTGATGTTGACGAACTCGCGGATGCCGAACTCCGACAGCTCGCGTCCGTAGCCCGACGCCTTGACGCCGCCGAAGGGGATGCGCGGGTCCGACTTGACGAAGGCGTTGACGAAGCAGGAGCCTGCTTCGATCCGCTCGGCCGCGATCTTCTCGCCGCGTTCCAGATCCTCGGTGAAGACCGCTCCACCGAGACCGTAGATCGTGTCGTTGCCGATCCGGATCGCGTCCTCCTCATCCTTCGCGGCGATCACCGCCGCGACCGGGCCGCACATCTCCTCATCGTAGGCCGGCATGCCGGGCACGCCGCTGCCCAGGATCGTCGGCGGGTACCACGCGCCCGGGCTTTCCGGCAGCGTGCCGCCGAGCAGCACCTCCGCGCCGGCATTGACGCTCTGCCGTACCTGCTCGTGGAGCTGATCGCGCAGGTCGACGCGCGCCAGCGGACCCAGATCGCTGGCCTCGTCCATCGGGTCGCCCATTGCGTAGCCCTTGAATGCCTCGATCAGTTGCTGCTGGAACGCCTCGCGCACCGCGTCGACGACGATGAAGCGCTTGGCAGCGATGCAGCTCTGGCCGGTGTTCTGCAGGCGTCCCTGGGCGCAGGCGGCGACCGCCTTGCCGAGATCGGCGTCTTCCAGGATCAGGTAGGGATCGGAGCCGCCCAGCTCCAGCACCGTCTTCTTGACGTTTGCCCCGGCCACGGCCGCGACCGCCTGCCCGGCGGCAGTGCTGCCGGTCAGCGTGACGGCGGCGACCTTGCGGTTGGCAATGATCGGCTCGCCGTTGCTCGATTTCACCCGCAGCGTGCGGAAGAGGCCGTCCGGGAAGCCGGCGCGCTGGAAGAGCTCCTCAATCGCGAGCGCGCAGCCGGTGACGTTTTCGGCGTGCTTGAGCACGGCGGCGTTACCGGCCATCAGGGCGGGGGCGGCGAAGCGCAGCACCTGCCAGAAGGGGTAATTCCACGGCATCACCGCGAGGACGACGCCGAGCGGGCGGAAGGTGACGTAGCTCTTGCTGGCGTCGGTCGCCTTCATCTCCGGCGCGAGGTCGGATGCGGCGTGCTCGGCGTAGTGGTCGCAGCCGATCGCGCACTTTTCGACCTCGGCGCGGGCCTGGGCGATCGGCTTGCCCATCTCCCGCGTCATCAGCGCGGCGAGGCGCTCCTGGTCCTCGCGCAGGATGGCGGCGAGCTTGCGCACGAGCGTCGCGCGCTCGTCGAAGCTGGGCTGCTTCCAGTCGAGCCACGCCTCGTGGGCGCGGCCGACGATCTGGCCGATCTCCTCGGGGGACATCTCGTCGTAGGTGGCGAGCTGCTCGCCGGTGGCGGGGTTCGTGGTAACCAGCGACATGGGTTGGCTCCTTCACGGCAGGTCTGACAGCACTGATCCTAGAGTACGTCATGCCCGCCGCCGTGGCGGCACCCCGTGCACGAACGGGACAGGCACAGCCGAACGGCGTGCAGGGCGCGTTGCCGGCGCTCGATCGCACGTGGCGGGTCAGACCACGGAGGGCCGGGATCGCCCCCGCGCCGGCGCGGCTGGCTCACCCCAGCCGGAGCACCAGCGAGTCGATGCCGTTGCTCGGGTACACCTCCCGGGGCGCCGCCCGGGTCTCGACGCGCTCCAGCGATGCCGTTGCGTCGAGCAGCTCCTCGAGCCCGATGCGCAGCTCCAGGCGGGCGAGGTCATCGCCAAGACAGCGATGGATGCCGCTGCCGAACGCGAGGCTCTTCGTGGTGTCGCGCTCGAGCTCGACCTCGGTGGCGCGGTCGAATGCCTCGGGGTCGCGATCGGCGGCGATCCACATCGGCGAGACGGTCGCGCCGGCGGCGATCTCGCGGTCGCCAATCCGGGCGTCGCGCGTGGCCACGCGCTGGCTCGATACCAGCGGACCGTCGAGGCGCAGGAACTCCTCGATCGCGTTGGCGATCAGGCTGGCGTCCGCGCGCAGGCGGGCTTGCAGCTCCGGGTTCTCGGCGAGATGCAGCAGGATGATGCCCAGCCCGCCCACGGTCGACCCGTGTCCGGCGGTCCAGGTCTGCAAAATGTTGACGAGCTCCTCATCCGTCAGCCGCCGGCCATCGATCTCGGTCGCGAGCAGTCGTGCGGTGACGCTGTCGGCGTCGTCGGGATTAGACCGGCTGGCATCGAGATGCTCGACCACGAAGTTGGCGAAGGCATGGCGGGTGTCGGTGGCGCGCTCGCGCCAGAAAGCCGCTTGCTGCGTGCCGTGTGTCCACCCCAGCACCCGCTCCCACGAGCTCGTTTCCCACCCGAGAAACCGGCACAGGCTCTTCATGACGAAGGGCTCCGTGTAGCGGACGACGACGTCGGTCTCGCGCCGGGTCAGCAGTGTCTGGATCTGGTCGCGGGCAAGCTGGCGGCACGTGGGCGCGAAGGCGGTCAGCGCCTCGGTCGAGAAGTATGGCGCGATCGCGGCGCGGTAGCGCGCGTGCGCGGGCGGATCGAGACCGTCAGGGATGCCGCCGGATCGCGAAGCGCTGCTCCAGGTCTCCGGGTCATCGACGACAGCCACGACGTCATCGTGACGGAAGAGCGACCAGCCAAGGAAGTCGCTCCAGGCGACGGGGCACCGCTCGCGCATGTCGTCGAAGGTGCGTCGTTGATCGGCGAGGTGAACGGGATCCCTGGGGTCCCAGTCGGGTGCGGGCCGATGTGGCATGTGGGCCTCCCAGCGCGTTGAAGGGGTGCTGACGACACAACGATAGCGTAACCGAGTGGCGGGCGGGGTGCGCGACCGTGAGTCCCTGCCGGGTACCTCCCGAGCTGGCACCTGCTATACTGGAATCCGTTGCATGGAGAGTACGTACACTATTGACATGGGTGGCGCATGAGAGGTATCGCGGGGACGTCGACGTATCTGACCGCATCGCTGGTCCTCGCGCATCGCACCTGCCCCGCGTGGGCCTGGGCCTGTTGCCACCGTCCCGAGATCGTCCCGCCCGATTCCGAATCGACCCTCCGTCGCGAGGAAGAAACCCGCCGCGTCGTCGCGATCGCCCGGCGGCGCCATCCGGAGGGCGTCGCGATCGCCGTCGATGACGCCGACGATGCGGCTCGCGCGACCGTGGCGGCGATCGCGGACGGCGCCACCACCATCTTCGACGCCGCCGTGGTGACTCCCGGTGGGCTCCATGCCCGCGCCGACCTGCTGCTGCGCGAGGACGACGGCTGGGTGCTCGTCGATATCGATGCCGCGACCTCCGCGAGCACCGAACGCCGGTTCGAACTCGCCGTCCGCGCGGCGGCGTTCGTCGAGGCCGGCTACCACATCCGGCGCGTGACGATCCAGCATCTCGATCGGCGGTACCGTCGTAACGGGCACCTCGATCTCGACGGGCTGTTCATCGAAGCGCCGATGGACGACTGGTGCCGCGCGCATCGCCGCGAGGTGCGCGCGGCCATCGATGACGCCCGCCGCACCATCGACCAGCCCGAATGCCCGCCCTGCGGCTGCGACCAGACCACGCGCGGCCGCCGCTGCCCGACCTTCAGTCACTTTCACCCCGGTTTTCCGACGGGCGGCACCGTGTACGATCTCGTCTCGATCAACCAGCCGCGGCTCGCCGAGGCGCTCGGTCGCGGGATCCGCCGCCTCGTCGACTGGCCCGCCGATTTGAAGCTGACCGCACGCCAGCGCTGGCAGATCGATGCCGCCCGCACCGGCCGCGAGCGCGTGAAGCGCGAGCGGCTGCGCGAGTTCGTCGATGCGGTGCGCTTCCCCTGCTGGTTTCTCGATTACGAGACCTTCCAGACGCCGGTGCCGCTCTTTTCCGGCACCTGGCCCTGGCAGCAGGTCCCCTTCCAATACTCGCTCCACGCGCTCCACGAGGATGGCAGGATCGAGCACCGCGAGTTCCTTTGGACCGACGCCGGCGAGCCGCCGATCGCGCCGCTTGTCGAGGCGCTCCGGCGCGATATCGGCGACAGCGGCTCGGTGCTGGTGTGGTGGAAGGGTTTCGAGGGCAGCCGAAATGCCGAGCTGGCCGAGGCGGTGCCACACCTGGCGGATTTCCTGCACGACCTCAACGCGCACATGGTCGACCTGATGGAGCCGGTCAGCCGAGGGCTGTGGGTGCACCCGGCCTTCGGCGGCAGCACCTCGATCAAGAAGGTCTTGCCGGTCGTCGCGCCGGAACTTGCCTACGACGGCCTGGAGATCGGCCACGGCGCGGTCGCGACGTTGCGCTGGAAGCAGTGCGTCGTTGACGACGCGCCACCGGAGGGCGTCGACCCCGCCGAGGCGTTCGAGCAGTTGCGCGTCTACTGCCGCCGCGACACGCTCGCGATGGTCCGCATCTGGCAGCACTATCGCGAGCTGGCGGGCGTGCCCGGGCCGGTGCGCGCCAGTGTTGGCCCCCATTCGGCGCCGGGGCTTCTCCCCGCCGTGCAGGGCAGGCTTTGACCGCCCGCGCCATGCCGACATGCCCGGTTTGTGGCGCCCCGCGTGAGCCCGGGCTCGACCAATGCGCCTGGTGCGGGAGTTGGCTGGTCGTCTTCCCCGATGTGGACGAGACCGTGCCGCGCGATGAGGCCCTGATACGCGAGCGAATTGCCGTCTTCCGCAATGAGCTCGCTCGCGAGCCGGACGACCCGGTCGCCCTCCATGGCATCGGCGTCGCCTTTCGCGCGCTCGGCTTGCTCGACGACGCAACGCGCGCGCTCGCCCGCGCCGCCAACCGCCGGCCGGAATCGCTCGCGATCCAGCGCGCGCTGGCCGGCACGCTCCTCGACACGGTCCGTCGCTATCCGAACGACCCGCGCATGTGGCGCGACGTGCGTCGCCAGGCGGAGCGCGTGCTCGCGCTCGACCGGGAATCGGTCGAGGGGTGGCAGTTGCTGGCCGAGTGCGCCCTGCGGACCCGCGATGCCGACGCGCTGATCGCCGTCGCGCCCGGCCTCGCCCGCCACGATCGCGACGGCGACCACCGTGACGTCGCCCGGCGGCTGCTCGATGTCGGCGAGCGTCGCTTCACGGCCTGGGACTGGCGCGGCGCGGTCGACGCCTGGGCAGCGCTGGCCGCGGTCGACCCGCGCGCCGGCCGCACGGCGCTGGTCAGCTTCCTGCTCGAAAACGCGCGGCTGGTGCCGCGATCGGCGGGGCCGGTGTGGCAGGCATTGCGTCAGACGATGGCCCTGCGCGGCGATTTTCGATTGTCGGCGCTGGCGTCGATCGCCCTCGGATTCGCGCTGGCAATCGCAATCGCCGTGGTGGTCTATTTTCTCGACCGTGACCTGTTTCCGGCGGTCACGTCGGTCGGTATCGTGCTGGTGCCCCTGCTCAGCCTGGTTGCCGTGCGGGTCTGGCTGACCGGTTGGCCGCCGTTCCCGGTGCCGCGCCGTCCGTGGCGCGAGATTCCCACGCGTGACATCGTCTCCGTCGCCCGCCACGTCGCCCCGGCGATCGATCGCATCCGACCCACTCAGAACGTGTGATGGATACTTGCCGCAACGGGTCGCGCCGGCCCTGTGCCGGCCTGGTTGCATCGTGGAGGTATGTCGTGCTGATCGATCTCGAAACGTGGGCTGGTGAGATGCGTCGGCGCTGGGCGCCGCTGCGTGACCAGGCGACCTTTGCCGCCCGGCGCGGCGAGGAAACGGTCGGCTTTCAGGAAGATGCGTCCTTCGAGGTTGGCAGCGCGTTCAAGGCCTTCGTCGCCGCCGAGTACGCGCGGCAGGTCGCCGCCGGATCGTTCGATCCCGACCGCCGCGTCGAGATTACCGTCGAGAACCGGGTCGACAGCAGCGACATGACGGACCAGTTGCTCGACGGCGCGACGATCCCGCTGCAGGAGGCCGCCGAGGCGATGATCGCGGTCAGCGACAACACCGCCACCGACCTCGTGATGACCGCGGTCGGCGCCGCCCGCGTGCGCAACCTGCTCCGCGAGCTCGGCCTGACGAGCACGACGATTCCCGATTCGACCCGGTCGATCTACGAGCGTTTCCGGAACGAGCCTGGCTGGCGGCCGGTCGCCTGCCGCACGACGATGACCGATTTGGTTCGCTTTTACCGGGCCACGGTCGCTGAGCGGGCGCTGGGCGACGCCACCGACCGCTTCCTGGCGCTGATGCGCGAGGAGGATATGCTGCAGGGAGCGCACTGGCCCAACGACGCCACCTGTTACCGCAAAAGCGGCATGGTCGAGCCGCCGCCGCTGCTGGCGATGGGCATGGCCGGCGCGCTCGACGTTGGTGGCGAGGTGGCGGCGTTCGCCTTTGCGCTCAATGTCGAGTTCCCTGAAGACGCCGCCTATGAGGATTCGCCGCTGGAGCCGATCGTCCGCACCTTCAGCGAGGGGCTGCGGCACGGCATGCGCGCCCTTGCCGGAGGCGCCTGAGCCGGAGGGACGCATCGGCTCAAGCGCGGGACCATCCGTGATATCTCGATGCTCAACGACCGCACCGGGAGATGCTTCATGGCCACGCAAGACCCAACCTCGGCAGAGACTGGCGCGCCGGATTCGGAGCCCTCGTCGCGTACGCGCATCGTCCGCTCACAGGATCGGAGGGTGGTCGATTTCGCATCCTTCGGTGTCGAGTTCCTGATCTGGGCCGAGGAAACCGGCGGGCGCTTCTCGCTGGTCGAGCACCCCATCCCGCCACGCACACTCGTCGCTCCGCTTCATCGCCACGCGAGCGAGGACGAGTACAGCCTCGTGCTCGAGGGCCGAATGGGCGCCCGCCTGGGGGAGGAGACGGTGATCGCCGAGCGCGGCGATGTTGTCTTCAAGCCACGCGGTCAGTGGCATACCTTCTGGAATGCGGGCGACACGCCGTGCCGGGTCCTGGAGATCATCTCGCCTGGCGGGTTCGAACATCTTTTTCGAGAGATGAGCGAGGATCCCGACGCGATGGTGGGCGAGACCGCCGCCGCGTTGGACGCCCGCTACAGCCTCGAGGTCGACTACGACAGCGTGGGCTGGCTCTGTGAGACCCATGGGCTCGCCTTCCCGGCTGGTGACGATTCGAGCGATCCATAGTGCCGCCCCTGTGGCGGCCATCGCCCCAAGTCCACACAGGGGCGGCACTACCCGTCGATTTCGCCCATCATCCTCTCGAAGTTCGCCGGGAAGGGCCGAGACGCTACCCGCCAACGCCGAGCTGGGCCATCAGGTGCAGCCCGTCCGACGCGACCCAGTACTCGGCGACCTTGCCGTTCTCGAGCCTCCAGACGTCGATGCCGCCGAAGGTGATCGACGTGCCGGGTTCGGTCGACGCGCCCGGCATGCCGCCCAGGTAGGTGCCCTCGCAGGTCCAGCGGCAGGCGAGACGGTCGCCCTCGACGATGGGCTCGTCCAGCGCGCGGAAGGTGACATCGCGGAAGATGGCGCGGCCCTGCTCGACGAGGCGACGCAACTCGTCCGGACCCCGGTAAACGGGCGGCTCGCCGATCGTCGTCGGTGCCGGATGGGCGACGCAATCCTCGGCGAAAATCTCCGTGGCGGCGTCGAGATCGCCGTTCCACATCTCCATCCATCGACTGTAGAGCTGTTTCGCGCGGGTGGATTGGGGCATGATGCTCTCGCTCCTCTCTGCCGGCGTGAGAACCGGCCTGCATGAGCCGATTGGATAGATGGTGCCACGAAGGATGGATCCGATGTCAACCGAACGCCGCCGTGCCCGCGACCTCGGCATCGCGCCGGGGCGATACAACCCCGGACCGCTGAACGCCATCACGGATGTTCCCGGCGTGCGTGTTGGGCAGGTGACGTTGAAGCGTGCGCCTGACCTGAATACCGGCGTCACCGCGATCGTGCCCGGCCAGCTCCGCGAGCGCGGCACGCTGCCGGCGGGGCTTTTCGTCGGCAACGGCTACGGCAAGCTGGTTGGCGCGACCCAGCTGGACGAGCTGGGCGAGATCGAGACGCCGATCGTGTTGACCGGCACGCTGTCGGCGTTCAAGGCGGCCGACGCGTTGGTGAGCTACATGCTGGCGCTGCCCGGCAACGAACGGATGCGCTCGGTCAACCCCGTCGTCGGCGAGACCAACGACGGCTTCCTCTCGGATATCCGCGGCCGTCCCATCACCGAGAGGCATGTGCTCGATGCACTGACGAGTGCGAGCGACGGACCGGTACAGGAGGGGTGCGTCGGTGCCGGGACGGGTACGTGCGCGCTCGGGTTCAAGGCTGGCATCGGCACGGCGTCGCGCCGGATTGCCATGACGGAGCTGCGAAGTGAGGTCACGGTCGGTGTGCTGGTGCAGGCGAACTTCGGCGGCATATTGACCGTGCTCGGCGTGCCGATCGACAAGGATGCCGCGCTGCGCTCGGCCGGGCTGGTCGAGCCGTCGGACGAGGTCGAAGCCGGCAATTCGTGCATGATCGTCGTCGCCACCGATGCGCCGCTTGATTCCCGCCAGCTCACGCGAGTGGCGACGCGAGCCGTCTTCGGCATGGCTCGGGCAGGATCGGACTACAGCCACGGCAGCGGCGACTACGGCATCGCCTTCTCGGTCGGGGAGGGGCCATCGCTGGCCGGCACGGCGCTCGATCCGCTGTTCCACGCCGCGCAGGAGGGGGTCGAGGAGGCGATTCTGAATTCGCTTTTCATGGCCGAGACCACCCACGGCATCGACGGCCACATCCGCTTCGCCGTGCCGCTGGAGTACGCGACGGAGATGCTCAGAAGGCGGGGAGTGCTGGACGGCTAGAGTCGGTCTCGGTCAATCGGATTGATCGAGGAGGGCAGCGAAGTCGGCGGGGCTGACGATCCGCACGCCTTGGAACTCGCTGCCAAGCTCCAACAGGTCGCGGTCGCCACTCACGAGGTAGTCCGCCTGATACACCACCGCGTTGGCGAGCAGATAGTCGTCCTTGCGATCCCGGGTAATGGTCGGATAGCGAATATCGGCGTCGTTGTGGAACTCGGCGAAGCCGCGCAAGCGCTGGACAAACTGGTCAAGGCGTTCGTCGGAGATGCGTTCCGTCAGGTATGGCTTGGTCGTCACCTTGCGGCGCAGCTCGCGCAGAAGCTGCGGGCTGACCATCAGGATGAAGGCAGCCGTGACAGCGCTCCGCACGATTCGGGCTGGTGGGCTGTCACGAGAAGGATCGAGGAGATAGCTGATCAGCAAATTGGTGTCCAGGATCGTCCGCGTCACGATGTGTGCTGATCACGTTCGAAAACCAGCTTGCCCTCGGCGGCCAGCTCGTCGAAGATCTCGTGCGCGGCGCGATTTGCCAACTCCTCGATTTCCTCATCGGTGAGGTCGTCATTCCGTCCGTCGTAGCTCGCCTCGTACTCCCGGAGCCACGCGATCGCCTCCTCGCGGCGTGCCCTTTCGCGCGCCTCGCGAAGCTCCTCGAACGCCTCCGGCGAGATCACGACTGCCTTCGGCGTGCCGTGCGACTCGACGATCACGGCCTCGCCCTCGCTGGCGGCCTTCATCATCGCGCCCCAGTGCTGCTTCGCCTCGTTCGACGAAACGGTGCGAGTCTTGCCTTCTGATTCGGTGCGGCGGAGCGCGCTCATGATCATGTTCCTCTCATGACAGGATCGTCTCCGCCATGATATTGGATGAAAATGGGGATGTAAATACATCCGAAACAAGCGGCGCAGTCCGTGTTCCTTTGAACGAGGAGAGTCCCGGCATCGTGCCGGGACTCTTGCATGACCGCAGTTCAAGGCCGAGGTGTCAGCGGCCGGCGCCGACCAGTGATTCGCGGACCTGCTTCGCCGCCTCGACCATGTGCTCCAGCGCCGGGGTGGCCTCCTCGGGCTTGCGGGTCTTCAACCCGCAGTCAGGGTTGACCCAGACCTGGTCGACGCCCAATACCGTCAGTGTCGCCTTCAGGTTTTCGGCGATCTCCTCGGCCGGCGGTACCCGCGGGCTGTGTATATCGTAGACGCCCGGACCGATGCCCTTGTCGTAGCCCTGCTCGCGGAACGCCTCCAGCAGCTCCAGCCCGGAGCGCGCATTCTCGATCGAGATCACGTCGGCATCCAGCGCGCTGATCGCGTCGAAGATGTCGTTGAATTCCGAGTAGCACATGTGCGTGTGCACCTGCGTCTCGGGTCGCGCCCCGGCGGCCGTGATGCGGAAGCACTCCACCGCCCAGTCAAGGTAATGCCGCCAGTCGGCTTTCCGCAGTGGCAGGCCCTCGCGCAGCGCCGCCTCGTCGATCTGGATCATGCTGATGCCGGCCGCGTCGAGATCGGCAACCTCGTCGCGGATCGCCAGCGCGATCTGCCTGCATGTCTCCTCGCGCGGCTGGTCATCGCGCACGAACGACCAGTTCAGGATCGTCACCGGCCCGGTGAGCATCCCCTTGACCGGCTTGTCGCTCAGCGACTGCGCGAAGGTCGCCCAGCGGACGGTCATCGGCGTGGGCCGCGAGACATCCCCGTAGA
>JAEVYR010000445.1 GCA_023392645.1 Chloroflexota bacterium
CCACGGCACGTCGGCCAGCGCTGGCCAGCGCGAGCGCCAGGCGGCGGAGATGGCGGGCAGGGGATCACGCCGGTCGATCAAGGCCGGCAGCCGGCGCGCATCGAGATCGAGCGCGTCGAGCATGCCGTCGTGCCAGGTCGAGGTTGCGGTGCGAAGCAGGCCGGTGCCGGACGCCATCGAAACCGAGGTGGCCAGGTCGCCGCGCAACTGGTGGTCGACGTAGTCGACGAACGAGCACCAGGTGTCCGTTCTCGCGACGATCTGCGGCCGCTGCTGGCGCAGCCAGAGCAGCTTGGCGGGCCAGTATGAACTGTGGAACCGGCAACCGGTCTCGCGGTGCATGACCTCGGCGTCGAGCATGTCGCGGAGCTCGTCGACCTGATCGCCCGAGCGAGTGTCGCTCCACATGTACACGGGCGAGGTGGGGCGACCGCTGGAATCGACCCCCATCAGCCCGTGCCAGAAGGAGGAGGTCGCCACGACGGCGATGTCGCCCTGGCGATCCTTCGCGAGCTGGAGCGCGCCATCGACACACTCGGTCACCAGCTCGAAGAGATTCTCCGGATCGGCCTCGGCGGCGCCCTGTGACGTGGTGTGGACGCGATGGGGAATCTGGTGCTCGCTCAGCTCGATCTGCCGGCCACGCCCGTCGAACGTCAGCGCGCGAACCGAGGACGAGCCGATATCGATCGCGAGCACGAGCGGCGCTTCGGCGTCGGCCCAGGTGGTCGCGGCAAGATCGGAATGATGCGATGGCACGGTATGGGCTCCTCGACGGCGGATTGCGGCAAGTGCGCGGCGGCACCTCTTGCCTTAGGATGGTGCGAGTGTGTCGGTGTTGTCGAGCAGAGTATGACAGGAGGCAAGCATGCGAGGAGCAGGCCGGTGAGCGACATTGGTCGCGTGACCATCATCCCGGTGGACGGCATACCGGAGGTCAAGCCGGGCGATCCGATCGAAGCGATGATCGCGGAGCGCGTCGTCGCCGTGGCCGGTGGAATCGAGCCGGGCGATATCGTCGTCGTGACGCACAAGATCATCAGCAAGGCCGAGGGGAGGCTGGTCGAGCTGGCATCGGTCGAACCGTCGGCCATGGCGACCAGCTTCGCCGCCGAGCATGGCAAGGACGCGCGCCACGTCGAGGTCGTGCTACGGGAGTCGCGGCGGATCGTCCGGATGGACCGCGGGCACATCATTGCCGAAACGCGCCACGGATTCATTTGCGCCAACGCGGGCGTGGACGGATCGAACATCGCGGAGGGCACGCTGTCGCTGCTGCCCGAGGATCCGGACGCTTCGGCGGCGCGGATTCGCGAGCGGCTGCTGGCCGACCCCAACGGCGGGCCGGACGTCGGCGTGATCGTCACCGACTCGTTCGGGCGGCCGTGGCGCAACGGCATCGTGAACATCGCGATCGGCGTGAGCGGCGTGCCGGCGCTGGCGGATTACCGTGGGGAGGTCGACGCGGCCGGGCACGAGCTGCGGTCGACGGTGCTGGCGGTGGCGGACGAGCTGGCGTCGGCGGCCGAGCTGGTGATGCACAAGGTCAGCGGCATTCCGGTTGCGGTGATTCGCGGATACGCCTGGCAGCGCGAGGGTCGACCCGGCAGCGGCGCCGACCTGGTGATGCCGCCGGAGCGCGATTTGTTTCGATAACGCTGGGCGATCAGACAATCGCCCATACGAGAACGGGTCGACGTCATGTCGACCCGCACCAGAGCGAGCACGCTTTCGGAGCGCTGAACCGAACCGAGAGCATGGGGAAGGACCAACATTCATGCCACAGCATGGGACCGTCGGTTACGCGGCGTCATTCGAGCAGTTTCACCCGACCGACCTGCTGCGCTGGAGCCAGGAGGCCGAGCAGGCCGGGTTCCGCGCGGTGATGGCGTCGGATCACTTTCACCCTTGGGTGCCCAGCCAGGGGCAGTCGGCATTCGTCTGGGCGTGGCTGGGCGCGCTGGGCACGGCCACGTCGATTCCGAAGTTCGGCACCGGGGTGACGCCGCCGGGCTACCGCTACCACCCGGCGGTGCTGGCACAGGCGGCGGCGACGGTCGAGGCGATGTACCCCGGCCGGTTCTTCCTCGGGCTGGGGGCCGGCGAGGCGCTCAACGAGCACATCGTCGGCGAGTACTGGCCGGAGGCGCCGGTGCGGCTGGAACGCCTGATGGAGTCGATCGAGATCATCGAGCGACTGTTCGAGGGCAAGGTCGTCAAGCACCGGGGCAAGCACTTCAACGTCGAGAGCGCGAAGCTCTACACGCTCCCGGAGCAGGCGCCGCCGATCTACGTGGCGACGTCGGGGCCGATCATGGCCGGCCGGACCGGGCGGCTGACGGACGGCATCATCACGGTCGGCGCGGCCGACGAGAAGCTGAAGATGCTGATGGATCGGTTCGAGAAGGGGGCGCGCGACGCCGGCAAGGACCCCTCGACGATGCCGCGGCTGTTGCAGGTGAAGGTCTCCTACGCGCCGACCGACGAGGAGGCGCTGGACGCGGCGGTGCGCGACTGGCCGAACGGCGGGATGAACTTCCCCAAGGCGGACATCCGCAACCCCGAGGACTTCGAGGCGATGGCGAAGCTGGTGCGTCCGGAGAACTTCAAGAACCGGGTCTTCGCGTCGAGCGACCTGGGCAAGCACGTCGAGTACCTGCAGCACTTCATCGATCTCGGGTTCCACGAGATCTACGTCCACAACGTCAACCGGTCGCAGCCGGAGTTCATCGAGGCGTACGGTCGGGAGGTCATCCCGAACCTGAAGTGGGATGTTCCCGGCGCGCCGTCGTACCCGTGATCGCGAAGC
>JAEVYR010000456.1 GCA_023392645.1 Chloroflexota bacterium
CCGCCGTCCCGGGGGCGCGGGTCACGTTCATCGAGGGCTGGGGGCACGACCTGCCACCGGCCCTGTTCCCGACGTTCACCACCGCGATCCGCCGCAACGGCGACCGCGCTCGCTAGCGCCTCAGTTGGCTGCCGCCACCTCCGCCTCGGGGATCCGCCCGGCCCGATCGCGGTCGACGGTGAGGTTCTCGCCGGTCGCCGGGTCGAAGAGGTGGATCCGGGTGCCGTCGACCCAGATCTCGGCGTCCTCACCCTCGGTGATCCGGCTCGCCCCGTCGAGGGAGACGACCAGCTGGGTGCGCAGCGTCTCGCCGTCGAGGTCCTTCTCGAGCTGCTGGAGCTGCGCCTTCACCTCGTCCGGCGACTCGAACGGGATGTAGGCGTAGGTCTCGTTGCCGAGCCACTCGACGACGTCGACCCGCGCCCGGAAGGTCGATCCGCTGCGCCCCTCGGCGGCCGCCAGCGAGGCGTCCTCGAAGTGCTCGGGGCGGATGCCGGCGATGAGCAGGCCACGGCCGGCGGCCCGCTCGGCCTTGTCGCGCGGGATCTCGACCTTGCCGAACGGCAGCTGGACCGTCGTCCCCTCGACCGTCGCCGGCAGGAAGTTCATCGGCGGCGAGCCGATGAAGCCCGCGACGAACAGGTTGCCGGGGTTCTCGTAGAGCTGCCGCGGCGTCGCGAGCTGCTGCAGCACCCCCCGCTTGAGTACGGCGACCCGGTCGCCCAGCGTCATCGCCTCGGTCTGGTCGTGGGTGACGTAGACCGTGGTGATGCCGAGCCGCTTCTGCAGCCGGGCGATCTCGGTGCGCATCTGGCCGCGGAGCTTGGCGTCGAGGTTCGACAGCGGCTCGTCGAACAAGAAGGCGTCGGCCTGCCGCACGATCGCGCGTCCCATCGCCACCCGCTGGCGCTGGCCGCCGGAGAGGTTGCCGGGCTTGCGCTCGAGGTGCTCGGTGAGCTCGAGCGTGTCGGCGGCCTCGCGGACCAGCCGGTCGACCTCGTTGTCGGCCATCTTCGCCAGCCGGAGCGGGAAGGCGATGTTCTCGTAGACGGTCAGGTGCGGGTAGAGCGCGTAGTTCTGGAACACCATGGCCAGGTTGCGCGCGCGCGGCGCGAGGTCGTTGACCCGGCGCTCGCCGATCATCATGTCGCCGGAGGTGATGTCCTCCAGGCCGACGATCATCCGCAGCAGCGTGGACTTCCCGCAGCCGGACGGCCCGACGAGGATCATGAACTCCCCGTCGGCCACGTCGATCGACACGTCGTTGACGGCCGGGAAGCCGTCGCCGTACTTCTTGACGATATTGCTCATCGTGATGGCGGCCATGGGAGCTCCTATCCCTTCACCGCGCCGGAGGTCAGGCCGGCGACGATCTTGCGTTGGAAAATCAGGACGATGACGATGATCGGGATCGTGGCGATGACCGCGCCCGCGGCCAGCAGCGACGCCGGCCGGTTGAACGGGTCGGCGCCGACGAAGAAGGACAGGGACGCCGGGATCGGGCGGGCCTTCTCCGTCGACGTCAGCGAGATGCCGAAGACGAAGTCGTTCCAGGCGAAGAAGAAGGTGAGGATCGCGGCCGTGAAGACGCCGGGGGCGGCCAACGGCACGATCACCTTCCGGAACGCCTGCCACGAGGTCGCGCCGTCGACCTGCGCCGCCTGCTCCATCTCCCACGGGATCTCACGGAAGAACGCCGACAGCGTCCAGATCGCCAGCGGCAGCGTGAACGACATGTACGGGATGATCAGGCCGGGCCAGGTGTCGTACAGCCCGGTCGCGCGCCACATGTCGAACAGCGGGCCGATCAGCGACACCACCGGGAACATCGCGATCGCCAGCGCGATCGAGAGGACCAGCCTCTTGCCGCGGAACTCGAGCCGGGCGATGGCGTACGCCGCCAGCGTGGCCACGATGACCGAGAGCAGGGTCGCGATAAGGCTGATGCCGATCGAGTTGAAGATCGCGCGCCGGAACTGCTCGTTGTCCCAGACCGCCTTGTAGTTGTCCCAGCCCGCGCCCCCACCGCTCTTGGGGAAGAAGCCGGGGCTGCCGGTGGTGACCGCCGCCTCGGACTTGAAGGACAGCGAGATGATCCAGGCGACGGGCAGCAGACACCAGACGAGGATGAGGAGGCAGCCGATGACGATGCCGATGCGGTTCTTCATGGTCACTCCTGCCGGGCCTGCGCCAGATCGACGCCGAAGAGCTTGACGATGATGAAGGCGACGAGCAGCACCGAGAGGAACAGCAGCACCGACAGCGCCGACCCCATCCCGAGCTGGAACTGCTCGATGGTCTGCCGGTAGGTCAGGAAGCTGATCGACTCGGTCTTCACCGCGCCCGCGGTCATCACGAAGATGTTGTCGAAGATCCGGTAGGCGTCGAGGGCGCGGAACAGGACGGCCACCATGATCGCCGCCCGCATGTTCGGCAGGATCACCTTGTACATCCGCTGCCACCAGGTGGCGCCGTCGACCTTGGCCGCCTCGATCATGTCCTCGCTGACCTGGGCCAGGCCGGCGAGGAGGAGCAGCGACATGAAGGGCGTCGTCTTCCAGATCTCCGAGACCATGATCGCGACCACCGCCGAGCCCCACTGCCCGAACCAGTTGAAGTCGTCGGGCACGAACGGCAGCCAGCTGTCGACGAAGCCGTTCTGGAACGAGAAGGCGAACTGCCAGGCGAAGCCCGAGACCACGGTGATGATGCCGTAGGGCACCAGGATCGAGGTGCGGATGATGCCGCGGGCGAAGATCACCCGGTGCATCACCAGCGCGAACACGAAGCCGATCACCAGCTCGATCGCGACGGTGACCACCATGTAGAGCACGGTGACGCCGGTGGTCTGCCAGAACAGCGGGTCGGTGAGCGCGGTGACGTAGTTGCGGACCCCGATGAACGCCTTGTCCTTCGGCGCCGTGAGCGCGTAGTCGAAGGTCGACAGGTAGAGCG
>JAEVYR010000479.1 GCA_023392645.1 Chloroflexota bacterium
GGTTGAAGCTGGTCGATGTGATCCCGCGGCATTATAGCGCTCGCAACGACTGCTCGATGATCCACTCGCACTTCGCGCGCATGTCCGCCTCGATCTCCGGATCGAGCCCCCACTCGCCCATGAGCGCCAGCGCACCGGCGGCGCCGGAGATCTCCCAGAACGGCAGGTGCCCGAGGTCGATCGACGTCATCGAGAGATAGAGCGCGGTGAATCGTTCGCGAGCATCGAGCCCGTACTTCCACAACAGCTCGTTGCGAGTCCCCGCGAGGTCGGCGACGGGATCGCCGATCGCGGCGTCCTCCCAGTCGAGCACGGCGGCGAGCTCGCCCTCGCGCCACATCACGTTGCCGGGCCAGAAATCGCCGTGGAGCAGCGCTGGGCCGTTCGTGGGCGCGATCGGGCCGTGCGAAGCGTGCGCCGCGCGGATGCGCTCGTCCAGCGGCCCACCCGGCAGGTAGCGCATCGTGTTTGCGGTCGGGTCATCTTGATGCGGGAGCTGCGGGAGGTCGACGTTCTCAACGTCGATGGCGTGCAGGCGCGAAAGGAACGATGCCATCTGCCGCAGGGCGTCGGGAAGCTCGTCCGCTGCAACGTCTGTCGAGCCGTCGACGAAGCTGGTGACCAGTCCGGATGAGCCGAGCAGCTCGCCGGTTTCATCGAGCAGCAGCGGCGCCGGCACGGCAAGTCCGGCGGCACGGACGGCTTCGAGCACGCTGAACTCGGTGGCGGCGATGTCCGGATTGTGACCCTTGTCGATTGCGCCGTGGCGTCGCACGACGATCCGCTCTGTGCCGCCATGAGGCAGGGCCAGCTCGACGGCGGTGACGTGGGCCGATACCCCGCCCTCGAGCTGCCACCATCGGGTCACCTCGCTGCCCGGCCGTAGCCGTTCCGCCAGCCGCTGGTATCGAGCACGATCGATGATCACGAGACGAACCTGCCGAAGCGATCGGAGCGGGCGAGACGGGTGACGATGAAGAGGCCACAGGCCGCGCCGATCGCGTCGGTGAGGTTGTCGCGCCAGTCCGGCGTGCGGCCGGGGATGAAACTCTGGTGAAATTCGTCGGTGATGCCGTAGAGAAACGCGATGGAGAACGCGAGTCCGACGCGCTGCCACCCCGGGATGTCGAACGCGCCCAGTGCCCACCAGGTGAGCACCGCCAGCGCGAAATAGACGGTGAAGTGCCCCATCACCGAGACGACTTGTCCCGAAACGGAGGGAATCTCCGGCAGCTTCGGCTGGTGCGAGAGGAAGAAGATGACGCCCATGCAGGCGAGTACCGGCAGGAAGCGCATCGCAATGCGAAAGGCGGTTGGTTTGGCAGGCATGGTTCCTTCAGGCGTGGGTGGTGAGGCGATTACGACGCCTGACTATACACCGTGGTTCGCCTGACCCGATACAGGCAGTGCCGATGGCCGAGCTTTCGGCGCTAGCGGCGCTTCGTGCGGCGCGTTCCAGGAGCGGGCGCGTAGGGGTACAGGTCATCGATGGAATCGAGGAAGTACCGGCCCTTCGATGACGCCGCCATCAGCTCCCGGTATGTCTCCTCGCCAACCTCGCCGTATCGGTAGAGCCGTCCGTTTCGAAACTCCAGCTCGAGCACGCGGATCGCCGGGTCGTACCCGACCGACCGCAGCATCGACGATTCCACCTGCCTGCGCTGCATGGTCGCACCTCCCGCGCGCCGTTTCGATTCACCACCACGCGCAATCGCCGGGCCACCGATGCGCGGGGACGATCAGCGTGCGGGCAAGATCGCCGCGGCCCGGTTGAGAAGCAGGCCGGCGACGGTCGCGCCGTCGCGCCGAGCGACATGGATGCCGGCGAGACGAACGAGCGTCGTGCCGGTCAGGTAGCGCATCAGCGAGGCATCAAGCTCTGGATCGAGCGAGCGGCAGCGCGCGATGAAGACGTCGATGACCGGTGCGAGCGCGGTCATGTCGCCGCTTCGCTGGGCGCCGAGCAGCATCAGGTGGGCGGCGACATTGGCGATATCGACGGCCGGTTCCGACATGGCCGCGTCGTCGAGGTCAAGCACCGCCAGCCTGCCACCGTCGACCAGGAACTGGTCGTGGTAGCAGTCCCGATGCACGGGCTTCAGCCGCCATGTAGTGACCATGTCCGCGCCGGCCCGGACCCTCTGAAGACACATGTGGGCCAGCGACTCCAGCTCCGGCACGGTGTCGATCACCTCCGCGACACGACCTGGCAGCGGCGCCAGCTCCTTCGCGAGGTCGTGACGGCGACCGAGATCGGCACCGGAGATGTGGAAGCGGTGGAGCGCCTCGGCGATCCGGCGGGCGAGCGCGGTATCGCCACCGGTCAGCGCGTCCTCGATCGGCTCGCCGGCGACGCGCTTCTGCACCAGCGTGCGCAGCTCCGGCAGGTACGCGACCGGGACCGGCAGCGCCACGTCAGGGCCGAACGCGCGCGCATCACAGATCGTCTGGGAGATGGCGTGGACCTTCGGGCCGCGCGACGAGGCAAACATCTTTGCGTAAAGCGTGCCGCGATCGGTCGTCAGCCGTGCGATCGCGCGCCGGCCCGGCTTGTGCCGGACGATGTCGGCCGTCGAGACGATCGTGGCGGCCCCGGTCGACCCGGAGAGCGCCTCGCTCATGATGATTGGGTCTTGCAGGTGCGCCAGGTGTGGGAGCTTCGGATCCGTGACGCGGATGACGGTGTCCATGGCGATCCTCCGGGATCAGGAAATGGCGCGGGCGAGTGGGGCCTGCGTCCTCGGCGATTGCAGGCGGTAGAGATCGCGATAGCGGCCGCCGCGAGCGACCAGCTCGTCGTGTGTGCCGAGCTCGACCACGCGGC
>JAEVYR010000218.1 GCA_023392645.1 Chloroflexota bacterium
CCCATCGTGTTGGCATTGTCCTCGTGCTCGATCCGGCGGCGATCGCCGAGCGCCGGCAGGTAGGCATTCGCAACGTCGCCCGCCGCGAAGATGTCGGGATGCCCGGCATTGAGCAGCGCATCGACGCCGATCCCGTCGCCCACCGGGAGCCCGGCGTCGCGCGCGAGCTCGACATTGGGCGTCGTCCCGATGCCGACGACGACGCCATCGACCCGCAGATCGCGCGCGTCGCCACCTGCCGCGCTGATCCGCACATCCACGGAGTCGCCTCGATCGTGCAGGCCAGTCACCGTGGCGCCGGCGAGCACCTCAACGCCGTGCGCGGCGAAGCAGCCATTGAGCCAGAAGCCCATCGCGCTGGGGTAGATGCGGTTGCCGATCGCCTCGTCCGGAAAGATCATCGTGACCCGCTTGCCGTTGCTCGCCAGCGCGGCCGCGATCTCGGTGCCGATGAAGCCGCCGCCGATCACGGCGAAGTGATCGCCGCTCGCCACCAGCTCGCGCAGGCGGCGATAGTCTCCGAGCGTCCGAAAGTGAACGATCCGATCGCCGCCGCCGTCGGTCAGCAGGCGCGGCGCGCTGCCCGTCGCGAGCAGCAGCTTGCGGTAGCGATGGATGGCGCCCGTGTCATCGACGGCATGGCCGGATTCCGGGTCGATCCTCGCGATGCGCTGGTTGAGGCGCAGCTCGACGCCCTGCTGGCCCAGATCGCTCCAGACGCTGTCCTCCGCACCGCCAAGCCACAGCTTCTTCGAAAGCGGCGGGCGCTTGTAGGGAGGGTCAGGCTCGGCGCTGACGAGCGAGATCGTGCCGACCGGATCGACCTCGCGGATGCCGCGCACGGCGGCAGCCGCGGTCATCCCGCCGCCGATGATGAGATAGTCGGAACCGAACATGGCTGACTCCTTCGAGAGATGGACGCTCCGGCGGCCGCGATCGTGGCGAGCGGAGCTTCGAGTGGGTCCCGCCGAGCGGGATCCATTGCCGATGTCGCCATGCTAATCGATTAATCCAATAAGTCAATATTTTGTTTGATGTATTTGACATCATCGAGCCATGCGCTTATGCTGGATGCCAGAAAGGTCACGCAAATGGAGACCCCACAACCTCAGGATCGCTTTTTCACCACGACGCGCGGCAAGATCGTTCAACTGCTTCGGCGCGGCCCGATGACGGTGATCGAGATGGCCGAAGCGCTCGAGCTGACGGACAACGCCGTCCGCGCCCATCTCGCCGCGCTGGAGCGCGACGGTATCGTCGCGCAGGGCGAGCCGCGACGCGGCATTCGCAAGCCGGCGTTCACCTACGAGCTCGCCCCCGCCGCCGAGCAGTTCTTCCCGAAGGCCTACGGCACGCTCCTGCGCGAGCTGCTCGACGTGCTTGGCGCCCGGTTGCCGGAGGACGTGGTGACCGCCGCCCTGCGAGAAGTCGGTCACCGGGTGGCGCGCACGCGGCTGCCGGCCAACGGCGACATCGAGGACCGGCTCGCGCTCGCCACGCGCGTGCTGGGCGAGCTCGGCGGTCTCGCCGAGACCGAGCCGACGGAAACCGGCTACACCATTCGCGGCTGCAACTGCCCCCTCGCGGCCCTGGTGGAGGGCTATCCGGAGGGCTGCGAGCTGGCCGAAGCGATGCTGTCGGACCTCGTCGGCCTGCCTGTCCGCCAGACCTGCGATCAGGGGCCACCGGCGCGCTGCTGCTTCGCGGTCGACCTGCCGCGGGAACCGGCCGGCACCCTCGCCCGCTGACCGATTCGACGAACCGGTGACAGTTCCCCCTCCCCCCGGTTGGTGCGGCGGAACCGGTTTTCCACGCGCCAGCCGCCCCACCGGCACGGAACTTGCTGCCCCCGCTCCCCAGAAACCTGGGCCACATCGCCAGCCGAGCCGACAGCTACCGGAATCGAGGGGAGACTACCGTGCAGCAACGCCGCAAGGCCGCGATCGCATCCGCCATCGGCACGATCGTCACCCTGATCCTGATCTACATCGGCTCGCAGGGGCTGGAGACCTTCGACTCCGCCCTGATCGGCTACGCCGTCGCCACCGTCTTCGCCATCGCCGCCCTCATTTACCGGTACACCCTCTGGCTCGGGCGCCCGCCCACCGAGCGCTACTTCAACGCCGGGTGGCGCGAGTTCCTCTCGTGGAAGAACTTCCGCCGCTACACCACGCTCATCCCCCGCGCCTGGTGGACCGACATCCTCGCCCAGACCTTCATCAAGAAGCGGTCGACGACGCGCTGGATCATGCACCTCGCCATCTTCTGGGGCGTGGTCCTCTCCTGCGCCGTCACCATCCCGCTCACCTTCGGCTGGATTCGCTTCACCCTCGTCGAGCCTGATCGCTACAAGGCGTGGTTCTTCGGCTTCCCGATCGTCACCTTCCCGATCGAGGCCGGCAGCGGCTTCGCCATCTTCCACATCCTCGATTTCACGTCGATCCTGCTCATCATCGGCATCGCCATCGCGCTCTGGCGTCGGATGAACGACATCGGGTTGCTTTCGACCCAGCGATTCGGCTTCGACCTGATGCCGCTGGTGCTGCTCTTCGCGATCGCCATCACCGGCCTGGCGCTGACCGCCTCCTACGACTGGTGGGAAGGCAAGTTCTACTGGTTCCTCTCGCTCACGCACCAGGTCGTCGTGGTGCTCTGGCTGCTGTCGCTGCCGTTTGGCAAGTTCTTCCACATCATCCAGCGACCCGCCAGTATCGGCGTCACGCTCTACCAGCAGGTGAACCAGGACATCGAGCATTATCGGGCCCGTCCCGACTTCCCGAAGGGCACCTGCGCCCGCTGCGGCAACACCTTCCCCTCGGCGCAGTTCGTCACCGATCTCAAGGGCGTGCTCAACGACCTCGGGCAGGACTATTCACTCGGTGACGGCCACGGCACGCTGCAGGACTACTGCCCGACCTGCAAGCGCGTCATGCGCGGCGAGTCCTACTACGCCAACCTCGGCAAGCGGTTCGTGTGATGGACGACAGCGGGCGATGGCGGGCATCGCCCATACGGGTCGACCATCGTGCCGGGGCCCACAGACGCCAAAGCGACGGAGAATCGCCACATGTCGGTCAACAAGGACGTGTTCGTTCCTGAACGCGACTTCAACTACGATTTCCTCGAAGCCGGCCGGACGCCGGAGCAATGGCGCGAGGGCGGCCAGATCCCCGACGATCTCGTGGCCACCCACTGCGCCTTCTGCGGCGTCCAGTGCGGCATGTACCTCCGCGTCGAGGACGGTAAGGTCACCGGCGTCGAGCCGCGCGACTTCCCCCACAACCGCGGCTCGCTTTGCCCCAAGGGCGTCGTCGCCTACCAGCAGGTCAACCACCCCGATCGCCTCACCTACCCCATGATGCGCCGCCGCAAGGGCGATCCGCTCCAGCGCGTCTCCTGGGACGAGGCGCTGGGCTATATCACCGAACGGTGGCAGGCTATCCAGGCCGAGCACGGCAACGACGCGGTTTCCATCTACAGCGGCTCGTCGATGACCAACGAGAAATGCTACCTGATGGGCAAATTCGCCCGCGTCGGGCTGCGCACGCGCCACGTCGACTACAACGGTCGCCTCTGCAAGTCGTCCGCCGCGGGCGCCTACGCCAAAGCCTTCGGCATCGATCGCAGCCCGCTGCCTATGCCGGACGTCGCCCTCGCCGACTGCCTTTTCGTG
>JAEVYR010000525.1 GCA_023392645.1 Chloroflexota bacterium
TCGTTGCACAATGGACCCTCTCGCTCGCCCGGATGGCGAGCGCCCCCTCCGGAAGGACCTTCGGAACGTGTCGAGCCCTACCTCAGTCAGCGAGGAACTTGCCCTGGAACGCGAGCTGCAGCCCCGCTTCAAGCACGGCGATCGTCACATCCAGCGGCTGCGCAATGCCGGCGCGCCGCGCGTCTTCATCATCTCGGGGCCGTCCGGCGTGGGCAAGGACACCGTCCTCGAACAACTGCGGCTCGCCTATCCCGACGCGCAGTATGTCGTCACCGCGACGTCGCGAGCGAAGCGGCCCGGCGAATTGGAAGGTGTCCACTATCACTTCATCGAGCGGAGTGACTTCGAAAACCAAATCGCGGACGGCGAGTTCCTCGAACACGCGATCGTCTACGACAACCTCTACGGCGTGCCGAAGCGCCCCATCGTCGATGGCCTCGCCGCCGGCAAGCACGTGATCATCAAGGTGGACGTTCAGGGCGCAAGGACGCTTCGCGAGCGCATCAGCCACCCAATCTCGATCTTCCTCGCGCCGGAGTCGATGCAGGCGCTGCTGGAACGCCTGCGCGCCCGCAAGACGGACAACATCGACGCGCTGCGCAAGCGATTCACCACGGCCAGCGACGAGCTCAACGATGCCGACGCGTTCGACTACGTCGTCTTCAACGAAGCCGACCAGCTCGATCGGGCCGTCGCCCAGATCACGCATATCATTGAGGCCGAGCTCAGCCGCATCCGGCCGCCCGAGGTCATGGTCCGCTGACCCAACACCGCGAGCGCCGCGCGGCGCCAGCCGCACCGAACGGTTTCCGCCGCCAGAGTATCCCGCCGCCACCATGAACGGGACGAGCGTACCGGCATCCTGGCGGCGCAGGGAACGGGCTTGGCGACGTTGCGCCCTCGTGCGGCGGATGCGCCGGCAAGTCGCTACAGTCGATATTTGGACCAGCTCAAACGTTACCTACCGCGCGTCGAGCAGGTCGGCAATGGTCTGGGCGTAAATCTTCCCCTGCATGAACAGGTCGTCGATGTTCGCCGCCTCGTTGGCGCCATGCGCGTTCTCGCCCGAGGGGCCCATGCCCACCGTATCGATCCCCGCCGCGCGGTAGAAGCGCCCGTCCGTCGCGCCGGCCCACTGCACGAAGAACTCCGGCTCGGCGCCCGTGACTGCCCTCACGCTGCGCTGGAAGGCCTGCACCAAGGGCGAATCCTCCTCGGTGATGTTCGCCGGGATGTAGCTGCCGTCCGGATCGACCACCATCGTGTAGCGGAAGTCCGGATCCTCGGCGGCGATGGCGTCGAGCTTCGCGCGAATCTCCTCGGCGGCGGTGTCCTTCGTCTCGCCGGGAATGATGCGCCGGTCGACCGAAATCCGGCACTCGCCGGGAACGACGTTGTGCGCCACGCCGCCTTCGATCATGTTGATACTGATTACCGGATGCCCGATCGACGGGTGGAACTTGTCGATGTCGCCCTCCAGCGCCAGCACCGCCTTCGCCGCCTTCGCGATCGCGTTGATGCCGGTCACCCGCGCCGCCGCCGTGTGCGAGGCGCGGCCGTGGAAGGTGATATCGAAGCCGACGATACCGCGCTCGGCGTTACGCACCTTCAACTGGCTGCCTTCGCCGATGAACACGTAGTCCGGCCGGGGGACGCGCCCCGCCTCGATCTCGTCGAGCACGTGCAACGTGCCGTAAACCGCGCTCGTTTCCTCGTCGCTGACGATATGCGCCATCAGCGCGCCGGTGAGCTTCGCCTCGCGGAACATCTCGAGCATCGCCATCATCACGCCGACCGAGCTCTTCATATCCGACGATCCACGTCCGTAGAGCCGCTTGCCGTCGTCCGAAACGACCGGATCGAACGGGTCGGTGTTCCAGCTGTCCGCGTCTGACACCGGCACCGTGTCGAGGTGACCGTTCATGGCGATCACCGGACCGCTGGACGGATCGCCCACCCAGGCGATCACATTCGGTCGCGCCGAATCCTTCGCGGTGACGAGATAGTCGATGCCACGACCGTCGCACCAGCCGGCCACCCACTCCATCACCGCCTTTTCGTCGCCGCTGACGCTCGGAATCGCAACCAGCTCGCTCGCCAGCTCGACGATGCGATCGCGCGATACGCGCTCCGGCCAGTTCGCGGTACTCGATGTCATGGGATTCTCCTTTGGAGGCGACCGACGGCCGCGCATGAAAAAACGCTGTCCCGACCATACCCGGGACAGCGTGTCGGCACCAGTCGTATGCGCCGATGCCCGGTCAGATCCGCTCGAACCGCGAGACGTTGGCGACGAACACCACCGCGCCGCCGACCTCGACCTCGAAGTTCTCGGGCATGTACAGCAAACCCGGTTCGAGCGCGGGCGAGTATGGCACCGCGATCTGCGTGCGCCGCCGGGCCGTGCGCCGCAGGATGCCAAGCACCCCTTGCACGCCCTCGTCCTCGACGCCGATCATCAAGCTGGTGTTGCCGGTGCGCAGGAACGACCCGGTCGTGCTGATCTTGGTGAAACGGTATCCGGCCTCGATCAGGGCCTCGGTGACGGCGTCAGCGTCTTCGTCCTGAACGATGGCGATGATGAGCTTCATCGGCGTTGCCTCCTCCAACGGCGGCAGGTCGGGCCGCAGGTCGGCACGATACGGGTGGCTCGTATTCGCACGCAGCCGCCCGGATTTCAGTCTCGCAAATGGGTACGTCTCTCGCAACCACAATCGTGGGCAGAGTCTACCAGATCGTCACCCGCTCCCGGAGCCTATGCCCAGCACGGAGGTGACCGCGTCGACCAGCACCGCGTGCAGCGCGGGATTCGCCATGGTCACGCCGAGGTCCATCACGTCGAACGGCTCGCCGGTCAGCCCGGTCACCTTCGCGCCGGCCTCCATCGCGATCAGGCAGGCCGCCGTCTTGTCCCACGGCATCACGGGGGGCTCCCAGTAGCCATCGAGCCGGCCCGCCGCACCCCACACCATGTCGAGCGCGGCCGCGCCGGCACGCCGGACGCC
>JAEVYR010000560.1 GCA_023392645.1 Chloroflexota bacterium
CTGCCCGCCCACGGAGGGGCGGGCCCACCAGGTGTCTCATGGCGGGAATCGTCTTTCTCAGGCACCCTCTAGGCTGCGGGATGCGTGGGTCAGGCGATGAATCGCGGGGCGGGAGACCAGATGTGGACCTCCGCGCCCCCGCTGGTGTCATACGTCCAGGCATCGCCTGGCTCGATCGGCGTGACGGTGCCGCGGGCGACGTCGTAGTCGTACCGAACGCCGTCCGGATTCTCCAGCAGGAGGTGCCCCGGATCGCCGCGCAGCTCTCCGATGACCTGGAAAATCACGACCTCTGACGGTGCGTTGGACATCACGAATCTCCTCGCCAGCGACTACCCGGTGCGGGAGTTGGGCGATGTGATCAAGCCTGGGTCGGGGCTCGAAGGATCGATATCGTCAGGTCCCGGCGGGTGTCAGCCCGCGTGCGATTTGCCGGGGACAGGCGGCGGTTCCTCCCTGGTTCGCTGATCGGTGTTGCGCTTCCACCATTCGTCGGGCTCCACGGGCACCAGGCGCCTGCGTCGCGGGTGGTATTTGTAGCAGCGGCCGTCGCTTCCCTCGACCAGCAGCCACTGGCGGTCCGCGTCGTCTTCGCCGACGACTGTCAATTCGATTTGCATGACATTCCCTGCACGTGATCCATCCATCTCGTGCTCTTCCCCCATCCTGCCTTTTCAACGCGGCGACGTCGGAACTCGTTTCGGTCGATGGGCGGAATTCGCAGGTTGCCATGCCGCAACCTGGGCGGACCGCGCGACGGCGGGCCGCTATTCTTGTAAAGAGCGCGCTTCGCTTGAGCGTTTGACCGCCATCCCGGCGTCTGATAGCGTGAACAGCCGGCACGACTTCACGACGAACCGCCCATGCCGCGCCCCACCAGAAAGGCCCCCATGCCCATGAGCGTCGTTCCCGACTCCTTTCCTGCCTACCGCTTCGAAGGAACCCACTACGAAATCGGCCGCCAGTTCGGCGAAGCCTGCATCGATGGTATTCATCAACACCTGGAGCTCGCTGCGTCTCGCCTGGAGGAAAAGCAGGGGATTCGCCGGGAGGATGCGCTCCGAAACGCGCACCGATTCCAGCCCTGGGTGCAGGAAGTGGCGCCGTTTTTCGATGAGGAAATCCGGGGCATCGCCGCCGGAGCGCACATCTCGATTGAAGAAGCGTGGCTGCTTCAGTTGCGCGCCGAGCTTGGCATCGTCCCCGCCGAGCAGCTTCAGGATGAGCCGGGCGACGAGTGCACGTCGTTCGCGATTCTTGGACCGGCAACGAGCGATGGCGTGCCCATGATCGGGCAAAATGCCGACCTTCCTCCCTTTTACGGTCAGCTCGGCGTGGTGGTGGAGATGGTGTTCGACGACATGCCGCCTGTGCTGATGCTGACCCCCGCCGGACAGGTGAGCTACCTGGGCATCAACGACAAGGGAGTGGGCGCGTTCGCGAACTACCTGACCTGCGATGGCTGGCGGGTCGGTTTCCCGCGGTATCTCTTCTCGCGCCTGGCGTTGACCCATGAGACGGTCGACGATGCGATCGCCGCCATCGACAAGCTTCACCGCGCGTCGTCGCGGAACCTGATGCTGATGGATGCACACGGTACCGCCGCCGACCTGGAGACGACACCGGCGCGCACCGGTCGAATCGACCCGGTCGACGATGTCGTCGTTCATGCGAACCATTTCGAGCATCCGGCGATGCTCGCCGAGGAGCGGGCGGACGCCGGCTACCTGCCGAACACGCGCACGCGGGCGGCGACGCTGCGGCGGCTGCTCGACGAGCGGCATGGGGAGCTGGATCCCGAGGCGATGCAGGGCATCCTGCGCGATCGGTCTTCGTTCCCGAATTGTCTATGCCGGGAGGAAACGGACGTTCCGGCCCATGACACCATGACGTTCGCGTCGGTGATTGCCCGTCCGACGAAGGGCGAGATGTGGGTCGCGGTCGGCCCGCCCAACGCCCACGCCTACGAGCGCTACGCCTTCACCCGGGTCGCGATCGAGGCGTAGGGGAGGCGCGTTCGCTGCGCCCAGCCCAGACTTTTGCCAGCGTTCGCCCACGGCACGGTTCCGCGCCGGTAATGGCCTACCGTCGCCCGCCACGGCGGGCCAGCTCCCGAACGTGAAGAGCCGTGGCGGATCGGCCGGTGCGCGCGCGTTCACGACGTCGCCGACGGCTCGTCGTCGCGCCACGAATGCTCCGGCACCCAGCCAAGCACCTCTCGCGCCGCCGAGGTGTCGAAGCCGCCGGTGAAACCGGGCAGGGGCGACCGTATCTCGGTGTCCGGCGCCGCCCGGCGGATCGCGTCCTCGGTCGGCACGGTGATCAGCGTGTCGGCCGCCACGATATTGAACGGCCGAAAGCCGTAGGGCCGAACCTTCGCCACCTCGATCGCCAGCCGGCAGGCCCGCGCGGCGTCGCGCAGATCGACGTAGCCCCAAAGCTGTCGCGCTTCAACCGGCGTTACCTCCTCACCATGCTCGCGGACACGCTCGAGCTGCTGCTCGCGGGTGGCGATCCAGTGGAACCGCAGCGCGGCAGTGCTCATGTGGTCGCGGCGGACGAACATTCGTGCGGTGGCCTCGTCGACCTCTTTCGAGAGCGCGTAGGCGTCGTGCGGCAGGAAGGGGTGCGCCTCGTCGACCGGTGCGTACTGGAAGAAGAAGCGATTCGGCGTCCAGGCGGTGCCGTACAGCGAGCCGCTGCTTGCGAACGCGACCCGATCGATACCGAGCAGCGACGCCGCCTGGAACACGCTGAATGTCGCCAGCGTGTTGTTGCGGAAGACGACCTCGTCCGGATGACTGTACGGACTTGGGATCGCACCGAGGTGGATGACGGCGGCGCAGCGGCTCATGGCGTACGCCACCTGGCCGATGTCGTGGAGATCCGCCTGGACGAACCAGACCGGGCCGGCAGGCAGGGTGTCGGGCCGGTGCTGGTCGACGGCGTGGACGGCGTAGCCGTGGTCGATCAGGTCAGTCACCACGGCGCGTCCGAGCGCGCCGGCGGCGCCTGTCACCAGCACGCGTTCCGGGCTTCGCGCATCATTCTTCGTCCAAAGCGGCATGGGGTTCTCCCTGCGGGGGTCGGGAACATCGCTGCGTTCATCGTAGGCCGGTGCCTCCAATCTGCCAACGGGCGCCGCGTGACTTTCTCCAGACTGATAGGCTCGCAGCGTACACGGAGGCGATCGATCCTCCGGGGAGTCGATTGGAGATCGAACCATGGCAAGCAAGCTGACCAGCAGCTTCACCGTGTCGGAGTGGGACGAGCGCGAGCTTTCCGGTGGCCCGCATGCGCTCAGGCACACCGCCGCGCACTACGCCGTTTCGTATTTCGGCGAGGTATCGGGCACCAGCACGATCGACCTGGTGATGGTCTACACGCCGGGAAGCGACGTGCCGTACACCGGGTACGAGTTCTTCGAGGGGCAGATCGGGCAGCGCAGCGGCTCGGTCGTGTTCCAGCACTCCGGCGTCTACGACCGGGACGGCGCCACCAGCCAGTTGCGCGTCGTCGACGGCACCGCGACCGGCGATTTGGCCGAAGCGAGTCTCCGCGGGCACTGGTTCGTCCCGGCCGATGGCGACGGCACCATCATGATCGTCGAGGGTCCCGATGGCTGAAGATCCTTGCTGCAACTCGCTCCGGGCCGTACCATCGCGCTCATGATTTCCGCCGCGCCGGCAATGCCAGGCGCCACTTGAGAAGAGGACCGTGATCATGCCAGTGAAGCTCGCGATTTCGTCGTATTCGTTCCATCGCTTCGGCGGCGGTCCCGAGGGGAATGACGCGCCGACGATCGAGCAGATGCTCGATGCCTGCGCCGATCATGGCGTGAGCGGGCTGGAAGTGCTCTATGAGCATTTCGTGGCCAACGACGCGACCGACCCGGCCCGGTTGCGCGAGCTGCGGCAGCACGCCGCGATGCGCGGTATCGCGCCGGTGACGGTCGCCGCCAGTCACAACCCGGTGCAGGTCGACCCCGCAC
>JAEVYR010000563.1 GCA_023392645.1 Chloroflexota bacterium
GCACGAAGATCGGAAAGAACAGGACTCCCTTGAGCACGCGGCCGCTCGACGGCAGCGGCCGGGGCAGCACCACGTTGTGGAACAGCGCCAGCAGGATGGCCGTCAACCCGACGCCGAAGACGAGATCCTCCCAGGCGAAGCTGGCGACGGTGAGCGCGTAGGTGACCGATCCCAGCACCAGCATGAGCGGAATCAGGATCATGGGCTCACCTCCTGGCTCGGTACCGGCTCGAGCAGGCCCGTGACCGCCTGCTCGGTCAGATCGAACACCGGTTGCGGCCAGAACCCGACGATGAGCAGGGCGAGGGCGATCACCGTCACCACCACGCGCGGCACGACCGGCGACTCCGGCGTCTCGCTCGATGTCGCCCAGTACCGGCCGCGATAGAGCTGGAACATGTAGAGCACCGACAACGCGCTGCCGAGAAAGATGAGACCGACGATGGTCCAGGCGTGGTCGGAGACGGCGGCCTGGAACATGGCGACCTTGCCGAGGAAGCCAGCCAGCGGCGGCACTCCCGCGACACTGAACGCGCCGATCCCGAAGGACAGGCTCACCAGCCATCCGCGCATGCTGATCGACAGGAACAGCAGGCCCTTGTTGAGCGCGTTGATCACGGCGTAGACGATGACCGCGAAGAGCCCGGCCTCGCCGCCGAGACCGAGCGCGATCATGATGTACCCGACCTGCCCGATCGCCGAGTAGGCGAGCACCTCGCTCGGCGACTGGCGGGAAATGGCCTGCACCGCGCCGTAGATGATGCTGGCCGTGCCGAGCACGATCAGCACCGGCGCGCCGGTGTCCAGCTCCCGGGGGAGAATGTCCGCGCCGAACCGCAGCAGGCCGTACGTCCCGATATTGGCGAGCGCGCCGCTGAGGATCGCGGCGACCGACGGCCGCGTGCCGGTGTAGACCGGCGCCAGCCAGAAGTGGAACGGAAACAGGCCCAGCTTGATGCTGAACGCGACGAACATGATCGTCGCGATCAAAATCGACGGGCTCGTCGCGACCAGCGGCATCTGCGTCTCAATGCCGACCATATCGAGCCGCCCCGTGATGTGATAGAGCGCGGCGATCGAGATCAGGAAGAGCATCGATCCGAGCAGGTTGACGACGATGAAGAGGAACGCGGCCCGTAACTGGCGCGGCGACTCGCCGTAGCTTGCCAGCACATAGGCGCTGAGCATCGCGATCTCGAAGAAGACATAGAAGTTGAAGGCGTCACCGGTGAAGAACAACCCGGTCAGGCCGACGCCCATGAACAACACCAGCGCCGGGAAGATGCGAGCGCGGATGTGGTTGGCGGTCTCGAAAATCAGCGCCGCCAGCAGCACGAACACGGAGAGCACCGCGAAGATGATGCCGAGCGTGTCGACCCGCAGGGAAATGCCGACCCCCTGCTCCCACCCGCCGATCACCATCTGCCGCGTGCCGTGACGCACGACATCGATGGCCAGCCAAATCATCGTCGCCATCGCGGCGACGAGGATCGCGATGGCCAGCAGCGCGTTCTTGAGGCGCGTGCCGTCGAGCACAGCCAGCAGGATCGCCCCAAACCAGAGGATGCCGAGCGGCAGGACGATCATCGCGACGCCCCTTCCCGGATCGACTCGACCGGCACATCTGCGTCGACGATGCGCTCCTCGGGTGCCTCACCCTCCTCGGCGCGCTCCTTCCGGATGCGGTCGTCGAGCTCGGCCTGCACCTCCTCGGCGCGAGACAGGCGCCGCATGTCGACCGAAGCGTGGGAGACGTAGACGCGCCACGCCAGGCTGAGCACGAGCGCGCTGACCGCGAAGCTGATCACGATCGCCGTCAGCGTCATCGCCTGCACGAGCGGGTCGGCGGTGTTGCGTTCCAGTGGGTAGATCGGCGCCGCGCCGCGGCGGAGCCCGGCCGACATGATGAACAGGTTGGCCGCATTTCCGATGAGCACGGTGCCGAGAATCAGGCGGATCAGATCGTGCTTGAGCAACAGGTAGGCACCGGAGCCGAAGAGCACCGCGATCGCAAGGGAAAGGATCAGCGTCACGTCCGCCCCTCCCCGGCCGCCGGCCGCTGCTGCTCCTGGCGCTCGCGCCGCGCCTCACGGCTCACCCGCTCCTGCGCCCGCACGATGTTGGCGAGCGTGCCGACGCCGAAGCCAAAGACGACGAGGAAGACGCCGACATCGAACGCGACCGCGGTGATCAGCTCCAGGGTGCCGAAGTGAATCACCTCGTCGCCCGGAAGCGGCTCGTGCGTGAACAGCGCCTGACCCCGGATCGCGGGGACGAACGCCGTCAGCAACGCGATGAGCAGCCCGAAGAACACGCCGCGCGGAGCCACGTGCACCACCCACAGGCGCTGCAGCTCCTCGGGTCCGAACACGAACAGTTGCATGGCGACGCCGAGCGACGCGATCACGCCGGCGGAAAATCCGTCGCCAACATCCGCGTAGCCCTTGATCATCACGCCGATGGCGATGATGAAGGTCGGCAGCAGCAGGATCCGGGCGATCAGCCTGGCTAGGTCGCTCATCAGCGCAACCTCCCCGCCCGCATCAGGCTGAGAATGCCGAGAAACGCGATCGCCAGCACTGTGATCTCACCCATGGTGTCGAACCCGCGAAAATCGGCCAGGACCACGGTGACGATGTCCTTGCCGTGCGCAAGGGGCGTTTGCTCGATCTGGGCGTCGATGACGGTGGTCGATGCCGAGGGGCGGGACAGGGCGCTCCAGACCACGAAGAACGCCAGCAGGCCGGCGATCGTCGCGATGATGGCGTCACGACTGGTTCGCAGGCGCGGCGCCCGCAGCCGTCGCTCATAGCGCAGGATCGGATTAGGGATCAGCACCAGCATGCCGATGAGCACGAGCGCGAAGACGGTCTCGATCAGCACCGCCA
>JAEVYR010000626.1 GCA_023392645.1 Chloroflexota bacterium
CGCCCTCTGGCCAGCGCGGTGGGTATCGCCTCTCGTGGCCATCGGCTTCATGATCGAATGGAGCGGCAACGCCGCCGCCAGTGGGCATGAGCTGCCGACATGGTTCCGCGGGCAGATCCATGTCGGCGACCCGGGACCGCTCTTTTACCCGGTGAGCATGCTCTGGCGAGCGTCGCCGGGCGGGATGATCGGACTGGTGCTCTTTGGCGGACTGCTGTTCGCCGGGCCGCTGCGTCGCCAGTTGCGCCCCCGCGACTGGCGCGCACTCGGCGTGGTGGCACTCTTCGCCGCGCTCTATCTCGCCGGGATGACCCTCGGCGCGAAGAAATTCGACCGCTACATCCTGCCGGTCTATCCCGTGCTCGATTTGATCGCCGCGATCGGCATCGTCGGCGCGTTGCGAGTGCTCGCCGGTTGGCGGCCGGCACGCCCGTCGTGGCTGGTCCCCGCGACGCTCGGCGCCGTGATGGCGGTGCACGTTGCCAGCGGATTCGCGGTCATGCCGCACTGGCTCCAGGCATGGAATCCGCTGCTCGGCGGCGCCACACGGGCCGAGCAGGCGATGCAGACCGGTTGGGGCGAGGGTGCCGACCAGGCCGGCCGATTCATCATCTCGGATTCCGGCATCGCGCCGGGCGATCTCGTCGAGACCCCTCCGGTGATCCGCGTTTCGGGCGGGCGCGGCCCGCTCCTGTACGCGCTGCCGGCTCCGTTTCTCGTCGAGCCGAGCGGGTTCAGGACCGCAGACGACTGGTACGGGACGAGCTATTACGTCGGCTCGGTCCAGCAATGGCAGCGCGGTATTTCCGGCGACGTGCTTGGCTACCTGCGCGGTTTCGAGCCGGTGCACACGGTCTGGATCGAGGGTGTGCGGTACGTCGACGTCTGGGACCTCCGGGGCATTCCGCCGCCGCCGTGGCTCACTGATTCGGCCGCCTGCCGGTGGACGTTCGCGCCGAATTTGCGCCTGGAGACCGTCGAGGTACGGGATCGCGAGGTGACGGCCTGGTTCCAGACGCTGGACACCGTTTGATTGCCGGAGGACGGCGTCATCGAAGCCCGGCTGGCGCCGCGACCCGACCTTCCGGCGCCAGCGATCGATTCCTGGCGAGGAGGTCATGCAGTCGTCAGCCGTGATCTGGACCCGCTGCGGCGGCGAGTGAAATCGAATCCCGTCGGGCCGCCCCCGTGGTGGCCCGATCGAACGAGGGCGGAGACCCGCGTCCCTCCCGTACGAGATGTCCAAACACGGCGTTCAGAGCCGCCGCTTCAGGTCGCCGCGACCGGCGCTTCGCCGCCGGAATCGCTCCCCTCACCTTTCACCCGTAACCAGTGCAGGCCGACGCCGATCGCCAGCAGGACCAGCCCCGCGATATCCTGGATCGGGCCGGTGTAGAGCAGCAATCCGGCCGCCACGATCAGTATCGCCCGCTCGACGAAGCTGGCGCGCTCGATCACCCATCCCCCCACGCCGGCCACCAGCGCCACGATCGCCAGGCAGGCCGTCACCGTCGCCAGCACCACCCGATCCCAGTCGCCGATCGCGAGCAGGTGGACGCCGTCCGTTTTGTTGAGCGTGAACATGAAGGGCACGATGAACGCGGGCAGCGTGTACTTCCACGTCACCATCATCGTCTTGAACGGATTGCCGCCGGTGATCGCCGCCGCGGCGAACGGTGAGAGCGCCGTTGGCGGCGAGACCTCGCTCAGCACCGCATAGTAGAAGATGAACATGTGCGCCGCCACGTCGGGCACGCCGAGCGTGGTCAGCGCCGGGGCGGTGATCGCCGCCGCGATGATGTACGACGCCGTGACCGGCACCGCCAGCCCGAGAATCCAGACCGCGAGTCCGGTGAAGACCACGGTCAGGAAGAGGTTGCTGTTCGCCAGGTCGACGATGAGGTCGGACATCTTCAGGCCGAGGCCGGTCAGCACCATGATGCCGACGATGATGCCGGCCACGGCGCAGGTCGCCGCCACCGACAGCGTGCCGACCGCGCCGGAGCGCAGCGCCTGGGCGGTGCGGACCGGGGTCATCGCGGTGTCGCGGCGCAGGAAGCTGAGCAGGAACGCGAGGATGATCGCCCAGAACACGGCGTTGATCGGCGTGTACCCCATCACCATCAGGATGATGATCGCGACCAGCGAGGTGAAGTGGTACCAGTACCGTTTCACCAGGGTGCCCACCGGCAGCGTTTCGATGAAGACCGCCCGCGTGCCCATCTTGCGGGCGTCCAGCTCGATCATCAGGAAAATCGAGAGGTAGTAGAGGATCGTCGGGATCGTCGCCATCTTGATCACGTCGAGATACGAGATGTTGAGGAACTCGGCGATCAGGAACGCGGCCGCGCCCAGCGTCGGCGGCGACAGGATCGCGCCGATGCCCCCGGCCGAGAGCACCGCGCCGGCCGACTCCCGGTCGTAGCCCGCCTTGCGCAGCATCGGCCACGCCACCGAGCCGAGCGTCACCGTGGTCGCCACGCCGGAGCCGGAGACCGTGCCGAGCAGGAACCCGGCGATCGTGGTCGTCCGTCCCGCGCCGGAGGCGCGCCGTCCCGTGGCGGCGAACGAGAAGTCGAGGAAGAACTTGCCCGCGCCGGAGTACTCAAGCACCGCGCCGTAGATGGTGAACAGGATGATGTAGGTCGCGGCGACGTCGAGCGGCACCCCGAAGATGCCCTCCAGCGAGATGTAGAGCGTGCCCACGATACGATCGACGTCATAGCCGCCGTGACCCCACGCGCCGGGCAATTCGTACCCCCAGCGGCCGTAGGCGAGCAGCGCGACCGCGACGGTGGGCAGGATCCAGCCGATCGTGCGGCGCGTGGCCTCGATCACGAGCAGCAGGCAGATCGCGCCCATCCAGACATCGGTCTCGGTGGGCCGGGCGGCCCGATAGACGAATTCGTCGAAGTCATACAGCGGGTAGAGCGACGTGATCGCCGCCCCCGCCACCAGCACGAGGTCCGGGATCGCCTTGACCAGGCTCGGCAGCGTGCCGCCTCGAACGTCCTCCAGCCATGCCGGCAGCACGAGGAAGAGGGCGGGAACCGCGATGGCGAGCAGCGCCGTCATGGCCATGCTGTTGTCGACCAGCGGGTGGACCAGGATGATCACCCCGGCCATGGTCAGGAGGATGTCCGGGATGGCGAAGATGCGGTCGCCCCGGCGGCGCGCCGGGTACAGCAGGAAGGTCAGCACGAGCGCGACGGCGAGGAAGGTGACGCGGTACTTCTGCGTCGGGATCGTCGTGCGCGTCGCGTAGAGGACGTAGAGCGACAGCCCGATCGCGATCACCGCGACGATGATCATCCAGAACCCGGCCAGCTTCCGGGTCGGGCTCTCCGCCTCGTAATCCTCGACGTTGACTTCCTGCAGCTCGGTCGTGGCGTCGTCGTCGACGGTTTCGGTG
>JAEVYR010000628.1 GCA_023392645.1 Chloroflexota bacterium
ATCAGACGCGTCGCCGGCGCCGCTTCGCGAGCTGATCGATGAACACGCTGAGCACCACCACGGCGCCCACCACGATTGGCTGCCAGTAGGGCGACACCTTGAGCATCACCAGGCCGTTGTTGAGCACGCCAATGAGCAGCGCGCCGATGAACGTCCCGATCACCGTGCCCTCGCCGCCGAAAAGGCTGGTGCCGCCGATCACCACCGCCGCGATCACCTGCAGCTCGTCTCCCTGGCCGGCGACCTGCTCGGCCGAGTTCAGCCGGGCCGTCAACAGAAATCCCGCCACGCCGGCGCAGAACCCGCTGATGCCGTAGACGCTGGTGATCAGCCAGTTGGTATTCAGGCCGGAGAGGCGCGCGGCCTCCTCGTTGCCGCCGAGCGCGTAAATCCACCGGCCATACTGCGAGTAGCGCAGGATCACGAAGGCCACGATCACGAACAGGATGAACACGATCACCGGCACCGGCACCTTGCCGACGAACCCCTGCCCCCACCACTTGAAATCGTCGGAAAACGAGCTGATCGGCTGGCCTTCGGACAGCAGCAGGGTCGCCCCGCGCCACGCGCCCAGTCCGCCGAGCGTGACAACGAAGGCGGGGATCTTCAGGTAGCCGACCAGCGCGCCCTGGAACAGGCCCAGCGCCAGCCCCACCGCCATCGCCGCCAGCGCGGCCCACAGGACCTGGATGCCGCCGGGATCGTTCCCTTCCAGCAGGCTGCGCGACCCCCGCGCCACCACTGCCGCCGTCATCCCGGCGAACGCGAGGATCGAGCCGACCGAGAGGTCGATGCCGGCGGTGAGAATGACAAACGTCATGCCGACCGCCATGATGCCGATCACCGACACCTGGCGCAGCACATTGAACATGTTGCGCTCGGTCCGGAACCCCGGCTCCAGGTACGCGAGCACGGCGATGAGAACCAGCAGGAACAGCAGTGGTGCCGTCCGTCCGATCAGGTCGGCGGTGCTGAATCCCTGCCTGCCCGCATCGCGCGCCCGCGCCCCCGCGGCGTCGCTCACCATTTCGCTCGTCCTCCCCCAGCGCTCTCGCTCACGCCACCTGCTGACGCTGCAACCCGGTCGCCAGCTCCATCACCCGCTCCTGGGTCGCCTCCGCCCGCGACAATTCACCGGTGATGCGCCCCTGGCGCATGACGACGATGCGCTCGCTCATCCGCAGCACCTCCGGCAGCTCGGAAGAGATCATCATCACCGCCACTCCGCTGTCGGCGAGCTGCCGCAGCAACGTGTGGACCTCCGCCTTCGCCCCGATGTCGATACCGCGGGTCGGCTCGTCCACGATCAGCACGCGCGGCTCGCGCGCGAGCCATTTGGCCAGCACCACCTTTTGCTGATTGCCGCCGCTCAGGTTCACCACCCGCTGGGTTTGCCCCGGCGTGCGGATGCGCAGCGCGTCGATGAAGCGCCCGGCCAGATGGCGCTCCGCCCCGCGCCGCACGAAGCCGAACCGCGAGATGCGCGACAGGTTCGGCAGGCTGATGTTCTCGCGCACGCTCAGCGGCAACACCAGCGCCTGGAGCTTGCGATCCTCCGGCGCGAGCGCGATCCCGAGCCGGATGGCATCCTTCGGCCCGCCGATCCGAACCGGCGCGCCGTCGAGCGCGATCTGGCCGCCATCGATGGGGTCGGCGCCGAAAAGTGCCCGCGCCAGCTCCGTCCGGCCCGAGCCGACCAGGCCGGCCACGCCGAGAATTTCCCCGGCACGCAGGTCCAGATCGATGTCCTCCAGCACCACCGCGCTGGCATCGGACGCGGCCCCGCGCCGTCGCAGCCCGCGCGCGCTGAGCACAACCGACCCGGCGGTTCCCGCCGTGCTCTCGGCGTAGAGGTCGTCGACCGGCCGACCGACCATCATCTGGACGATGCGATCCGACGTGGCTTCGTCGATGCGCAGCTCGCCGGCGTTCTGGCCATCGCGCAGCACCGTCACGCGGTCGCAGATGGCAAGGATTTCCTCGAGCCGATGCCCGATGAAGATGACGCCGAGGCCTGCCTCCTTCAATCCCTGGATGATGCGAAACAGCGCGGCGGCCTCGGTCTCGGTCAGCGCCGAGGTCGGCTCGTCCATGATCACGACGCGCGCGTCGAGCGAGAGCGCCTTGGCGATCTCGACCATCTGCTGCTGGGCGACGCTGAGGTCGCGCACCAGCGCGCGCGGGGCGAGGTCGACCCCGAGCCGCGAGAGGAAGGTGAGCGCATTGGTGCGCAACGCCGCGCGCCGAACGATGCCGGCCCGGTTCGGCTCGCGCCCGATGAAGATGTTCTCCTCGACCGAGAGGTTCGGGAAGAGGTTGAATTCCTGGTAGATGATCGAGATGCCGAGGGACTGCGCGTGGCTCGGGCTGCGGGGATGCACCTGCTGCCCGTCGATTTCGATGACACCCGCATCGGCCGGATAGACGCCGGAGAGGATCTTCATCAGAGTGCTCTTGCCGGCGCCGTTCTCGCCGACGAGCGCGAGGCACTCGCCGGCGCGCACCTCGAGGCTCACCCCGTCGAGCGCGCGCACGCCCGGAAACGACTTGCTGATGCCTGTCATGCGCAGCAGGGGCGGTGTCGTGCTCACGAGTGCTCCCGGGATGCATCGTCGGCAGGCCGGCGGGCCGCTCGAAGTTCGACGAAACGTTCGATCATTCAGCGCTCACCACTTGTAGCAAACGCCCGAACGAGTGTCAATCGGATGACGCTGGCTGCCACCGCGCAGCGTCACCGCAGGGCGGCATCGAGGAATGCCCGCTCCGCCGTCGAGATGCCCATTCGCCGCGCCTCGGTCACCGGGATGAATGTCGATCCAACGACATAGTCATCCGGCACAGCCGCCGGCAGGCGTTCGCTGGCCCGCACGACGAAGATGACCTGCGCGAACGCCGGATAGGGATAGCGATACCCCGCTGGCCTCGGCGTCAGGTGCAGGAAATGGAGAAATCCCAGCGGGGCGAGATCGCCGACGCCCCGCCCGGTTTCCTCGGCGATCTCCCGGCGCAGCGCCGTCTCGACATCCTCGCCGGCCTCGATCCTGCCGCCGGGCAGGATGTGCCGGGTCCCGTCCGCATCCGTCGCCACCAGCACGGCATCGTCACGCAGCACGATGGCGCGAGCCGACGTGACCGCCGCGACCGGCGGGGATGCACCATCGAGGTATGCCGACCGGCGCAATCGCATGTCGGTGCCCCAGGCGACCGTGACAACGTCGACCGGCTCCCGGTGCGAGACGAACTCGCGTAGCGCTCGCTCCATGACGGTCCCCTACTCCTGCGTCGCAGCCTCCGTCGTGTGCTCGACCGTGACGCCGTCGAGACCGTCGAACAGCCCCTCGGCGCCGGCGGGCTTCCACAACGGCACCGCCTCGGCTGACAGCGGGATTGGACCGTCCGCCATCGCCTGCTCCTGCCCCGTCTCCGCCGCTCCCAGCGCCTGGATGAGCACCTCCATGTTGCGCACGCTCTGCTCGATCGTGCTGATCAGCGGCGCCGCGCCCGTCCACGCCTCGTAGAAGTTGAGGAACTCATTGTAGTAGCCGCCGTCGGGCATCGTGACCTTCCACGCCTCGACCGAGCCGTCCGGCCGGAAGACGCGGATCGTGCGCCCGGCGATAGACATCGTGCCCTCGGTGCCGTAGATGCGCATGTCGTTCGGCTCCTCCGGTACCGGGTACTCGGGGTACGACGCGGTGTAGCTGCCCGCCGCGCCGCTGGCGAACCGCAGCGTCATGCCGAGGTCGGACGGCCCGGCGAAGATCGTGTTGGCGTCCTGGGTCACGCCGCTGACGCGCTCGGCATCGCCGCAGAGAAACCGGATCTGCGCGAGCTGATGCACGCCGCCGTCGAGATGCGGCCCGCCGACGTACTCGGCGTCCTGCCGCCACGGCGTGCTGGAAAACTCGCCCTCCTTCGGCACGAGCTGCGAGACATTGCGCCACGCCATCAGGTGCACCCGCCCGAGGATGCCCTGGTCGAGCAGCGCCCGTGCCTGGCGCAGGTCGTCGCGGTAGAACCAGTTCTCGGCGATCTCCACCAGGCGATCCGGGTACTGTTCCGGCAACTCGGCGAAGGCGCGCATGTCCTCGGCGTTGGCGCCGGTCGGCTTCTCGCAGATGACGTCCTTGCCCGCCGCGAGCGAGTCGCGCGTCACCGGGTAGTTGAGCGGGATCGGCAGCGAAATCAGCACAACGTCAACATCGTCCCGCCCGAGCAGCTCGTGATAGTCGGTGGTGAAATCGTCCATCGACGCACCGCTGTAGCTCGCGAAGTGCTCGGCGTGCGAGCGGTCGATATCGCAGAACGCGGTGACGCGATACATGTCGGTCATGCGCTTCAAGGCCGGCCAGTGGAGCTTCTCCACGGCGAGGCCGGTGCCGATGATGCCGAGTCGGATCGTGTCTGCCATGTCATCTCTCTCCTGTTCAGCTTGCCAGGCGCTTCTCAACCCCGGCGAGCACGATGCCGTAGACGCCATGGGCGCCGATCATGGCCGTCATTCTCGACGGCATGTCCCGAATTGGCCATGGATACCGAGCCCCCGGAGGCGGTCAGGCGGACCAGCCCGTCGAAGGCATGATGGGCCGCCAGCGAAACCCCCGCCGGCGAGATTTCGATGAGTGGACGATCGCTCGCTCCAACACCGGCCCGATTCCAGGCTGGCCCCGGTCACCGCGCAAGAGCGGCACCATCGGACCGGGAGCGATCTCCGAACGGCCTACCCGGCACCGACCGCGGCGAACGCACGCAGCGCCCCGGCCACGTCGCGGATGGCGTGCTCCAGGATGATCTCGCCCTGCGCCGCCGTCGCCCGGGCCGGGGAGTCGGTGTAGCCATCGAAGGTACGCCACCAGTCCGTCCGCTCCACGCGCACGCCGGGTACGGCGGTCGTCAGCGACGGGTCGTCATCCCGCGCGGGGCGTGGCTCGCGGATGCGGTCTGGCGCCATCGCCAGCATCGTCGACGTCTCGAACTGGCCGGCGTGCCCCGGCATGCGAAACCCGGCGATCCGCTCGTCCGCCGCCAGCGACGCGGCGGCGATATCCCAGTACGAAGCCGCCCCGAGCGTGACCGGGGTGTCGGCCGGTTGCGCCAGCGCGAGATCGCGCACGACGAGCTGGTTGAGCTCGTGATTGCCGCCGTGCCCGTTGAGCAGCAGGATGCGACGCGCGCCGGCGGCGAGCATCGAGGAGACGAGATCGGACACCACCGCGCGGTAGGTCGCGGTGGAGAGCGACAGCGAGCCGCCGAACTGGAGGTGGTGGGCCGAGGAGCCGAACACCAGCGTCGGCGCGACGATCACATCGAGATCGTCACCAACCCGCCCCGCGGCCTCTCGAGCGATGTGCTCGACCGTGAAGCTGTCATGGCCGGTCGGCAGGTGGGGCCCGTGCTGCTCGGTCGCGCCCGTGGGCAGCACCACCACGGCGCCCGGCAGCCGGTCGTTCAGCTCAGCGCGCGTCAGTTCGTTCCACAGGCCGCTCGTCACGATTCCATCGCCTCCCCGTTTGAGGTGCTGCATCCACCGATTCGCGCCACGGTATGCCCAGCCGACGGTGCTGTCAATGCACCCGTGACGCTGCTGGAGTTGACAAGCCGGATAGCTCTGCGTAATGTAGTCGTATCGTCGAATAGAATGGTGTTTCACACAGTGCTACAAGGTCCTGAAGCGCTGCCGAACCATCAGAGCAGCAATGGCGTGCCGGAGCCGGCTCGATGACCGTTTCGTCGAACCGTCAGCACCTGAAACCAACCAGGGAGGTGAATCGTCAGCGACGCCGATATGGACGCGAAAGTCAGCCTCGAACGGCACCATCGTTCAGCAGACGGAGGGTTCACGATGAGCAGGAACGGATACAAGCAGCGCAAGTTCGATCGACGCACGGTCTTGCAGGGGAGCGCCGCAGCGGGCATTTCCGCGGCAGGGCTTGCCGCCTGGGGCGGTGGCTTCGCCGCAATGGCGCAGGATGACACCAACCCGCTCGGCGTCGATGGGTCGAAGCCACTTGACTTCCTCATGTGGAAGGCCGGCTGGGGCGATGAATACGCCCTGAATGCCCTGGACCTCTACAAGGCGGCATTTCCGGACGCGGAAATCAAGTACGAAGCGGTCTCCCGCGTGCAGGAAGCCGCTCAGCCGCGATTCGTCGCCGGCGATCCTCCCGATGTGCTCGAAGGGTCGTCGCTGGACAGGGCGTCGCTTGTCAGCAACGGGCAGTTGCTGGCGGTGACCGACCTGCTCGCGGCGCCGGCGTGGGATACCGAGGGCGCCACCGTCGCCGATACCCTGCTGCCGGGCACGCAGGACACCCTCGTGTTCGACGGAGAACACTATGGCATCAACTTCACCTCGGGCATGTACGGCATCTGGTACAGCGCTCCGTTGATGGAGGAGAACGGCTGGTCCTACCCGCAAACCTGGGAAGAGATGATGACGCTGAGTGAAGAGATCAGCGCATCCGGGGTCGCAGCCGCATGGACCTACCCCGGCCAGTATCCCGGATACTTCACCACGCCGTTCTGGCAGCTCGTCTGGAAGGACGCCGGCGTCGACCCGATCATCGCCGTCGACAACCTCGAGCCAGACGCATGGCGCCACGAGTCGATCCACGCGGCTCTCGAAAGCCTGGCCCAGATGCGCGAGCGTGGATTCTTCATGGAAGGGTCCGAAGGGCTGTCCCACACCGAGGCCCAGGCCGAGTGGCTCCAAGGCAAGGCGGTCTTCTATCCGTGCGGCAACTGGCTCGAGAACGAGATGAAGCAGTTCATCCCGGATGGGTTCGACATGACGGTCCAGCCGGTGCCGCCGATGACCGCGGACGGCCCGGTCGGGTTCGAGGGCATCCAGACCTACGCCGGCCAGCCGTTCGTCGTGCCGAGCCAGGCGAACAACCCCGAAGGCGGGCTGGAGTTCATCCGCATGCTCGTCTCGAAGGAGAACGCTCGCTTCTTCTCCGAATACGCGCAGGCGCTGACATCGGTGCAGGGCGCCGCGGACGATCTCGAGCTGGGCACGGCGTTCAACTCGGCCAAGGCCGTCGTCGATGCCGCCGGTGACCAGATCATGGCTTCGCCGAAGTATTCGGCGTGGTACCAGACGCTGAGCGAGGAGATCACCGTGCAGATGGGCTCGTTGCTTGGCGGGCAGATCGATCCGGACGGATTCGTCGATGCGATCCAGTCCGCCGCGGACGACATCGCCAACGACGACAGCATTCCCAAGTTCACCCGGGAGTCCTGATCTCTCCCGCGCGGTCGGGGCCGGATCACCGGCCCCGATCTCAACCGTGCATCCGACACGCACAGGAACGGCATCATCGATGCACCATCACAAATACCGGCTGATCCTGCCATTTGTCGTGCCAGGGCTGCTGATGTACGGGCTGTTCGTTCTCTGGCCATACACGCAGGCGCTCTATGTCGCCCTGACGGACTGGAGCGGCATGACGCCGGAGAAGAACTTCATCGGCCTGGACAACTTCACGCGGCTCTTCCGCGACGACAAATTCTGGAACGCCCTGAAGCACAATTTCCAGTTCCTCATCGTGCTGCCACTCACGATTCTTCCCATCGCGCTGCTGTTCGCGGCGCTGACCACGCAGAAGCTCGGCACCGTGCGGGGCAGCGGCTTCTATCGCTTCCTGTTTTTCGCTCCGGAAGTGCTGTCGGTGGTCGTCATCTGCGTGCTGTGGAGCTTCGTCTATCACCCCACGATCGGGCTCCTGAACGCGCTTCTGGAACGAATCGGCCTGGAGGCGCTCACCCGAACCTGGCTGGGCTCTCCCAGCACCGTGCTGTGGGCGATCGCCGGCGTCATCGTATGGTCCGGGGTCGGCTTCTACATGATCCTGTTCATGGCCGGCATCCAGGGAATCCCTTCCGACTTCTACGAGGCCGCCACCCTCGATGGCGCCGGCCGCTGGCGTCAGTTCCGGGACATCACCTTTCCGCTGCTGCGGAACCAGATCCAGATCGCGATGGTGTTCCTCGGCATCGGGGCGCTCGACATGTTCGCCCTGGTGCAGGTGATGGCCGAAGGCGGCGGTCCCAGCCGCGGCGCCGACGTGGTGGCGCGCTACATGTACGACGCCGCGTTCACCCAGAGCCGGTTCGGCTACGCGACAGCCATGGGCGTCGTGCTGCTCGTGCTCACCCTCGTGCTTTCGCTGATCACCATCAAGCTCACCAGTCGGGAACGGGTCGAATTCTAGCCACGTTCGACGTGCCAGTCGTCACCAGCCAGCTACAACGAGGGGGCCATGTCCACACTCGACGCCGACGCCACCAATGACACATCGATTCCAGCCCGGCGGCCCGACGCGGTGCGCCAGCCGGTCAATCGCATTCCTTTCAGCGAGCGCCTGATCGGAACCGGAACGCAGCTCATCCTGATACTGTGGAGCCTCATCCTACTGCTCCCGCTGCTGTGGATGCTGATGCCCTCGTTGAAAACCGATCGGGAAATCTTCTTCAGCCCTTGGCAGCTCCCGGAAACGTTGCAGTGGGAGAACTATGCACGCGCGTGGAATGAAGCCCAAATTGGCGATTTCTTCATCAACAGCGTGCTCGTGACGCTGGGCTCGGTGACGCTGACGCTGCTGGTCGGGTCGATGCTCGCCTACACCATCGCCCGCTTCGACTTCCCGGGCCGCAAGGTGATCCAGTTCCTGTTCCTCATCGGCCTCATGTTCCCGGTGTTCCTGGCGCTTGTGCCGCTGTTCTTCGTCGCGCGAGATTTTCACCTGCTCAACACGCTGCACGGGCTCGCCATCATCTACGCGTCCTACTCGCTCCCGTTCGCGGTGTTCTTCCTCACCGGCTTCTTTCGCACGCTGCCGACCGAACTGGCCGAGGCGGCAATTCTCGATGGAGCCTCGCATTACCGCGTGTTTTTCGAGATCATGATGCCGCTGGCGCGTCCCGGGATCGGCGTGGCAGGGATTTTCATCTTCCTGTCACACTGGAACCAGTTCATCCTCCCCTTCATCCTCAACTCCAATCCGGAAAAGTACGTGCTGGCGCAGGGTCTGGCCTTCCTGGCCATCGAACAGGGATATGCGAGCGACTGGAGCGCCCTCTTCGCGGGGCTGACCATCTCCATCATCCCCACCCTGATCGTCTATGCCTTTTTCCAGCGCCGTATCCAATCGGGTCTCACGGCGGGCGCGCTGAGCGCCCGGTAGCTCGACACACCACGGAGAAGCCATGTCACGTCCAACCGTCGCCGTCATCACAACCGTCTTCCGCCCCGGCTCGCACGCCGACGTGATCGCCACCCGGCTGATCAAGGGGTACGAGTGGGAGGGCGAGGTTATCGAGCCTCGCGTCGAGGTCGCTTCCATCTACATCGAACAGGTCGGCGACGACGACATGGGCGTCGCGATGGCCGAGGAGTACGGCATCCCCCGCTTCGACACCGTACCCGAGACGATCGCCGTCGGCGGCGCCGGCGTCAACGTCGACGGCGTCGTCATCATCGGCGAGCACGGCGACTTCGAGTACAACGAGTACGAGCAGAAGCTCTATCCCCGCCGCCGGCTCTTCGACGCCGCCATCGGCACCATGGTCGGCGCCGGCCGCTTCGTGCCGATCTTCAACGACAAGCACCTGAGCTGGGGGTGGACCGACGCGCACGCGATGTACGCCACCGCGCAGCGGCTCGGCATCCCGCTGCTGGCCGGCTCCACCATCCCGCTGGCGTGGCGCATCCCGACCGGCACCGACTGGCCGCTGGGCGAGCCGATGGACGAGATCGTCGTCGCCGGCTACGGCCCCACCGAGATCTACGGATTCCACAACCTCGAAGGGTTGCAGGTGTTCGCCGAGCGCCGCCGGGGAGGCGAAACCGGCGTGGCGGCGGTGCGCGCCGTCTCCGGCGAGGAAGCGGTCCGCGCCGTCAACGACGGTACCGTCGACGCCGGGCTGCTCGACCGCGCCTTGCGCACCTTCGAGCTCGACGACGCCGATCGCGAGCGGGCGAAGCAGAGCGCCAAGGACGTCTTCCTGATCGAATACGCCGACGGGCTGCGCGCCGCCGTGGTGAACTGCGACGAGGTGATCGCCAACTGGGGCATCGCCGCGCGCGGGCCGCAACACGAGATGGGCTGCCAAATCTGGCTGCAGGGGCACCCGCACGGCCACTTCATCTTCATGGTGCGCCAGATCGAGTCGATGCTCCTCAACGGCGTCGCGCCCTACCCGATCGAGCGCACGCTGCTGACCACCGGCATGCTGGACGCCGCGATGCGCTCCCGGCATGACGGCGGCGAGCGTCGCCCGACCCCCGAGCTGGCGATCGCCTATCAGCCGGTCGACCGCGTGCCCGACACCGGCAATTTCCTGCCGATTTCGGCCGCGCCGAAGGTCTGACCCCGATGCGCATCCTGCTTGCCGGCATTCCCGGCCACCTCGACCCCGACCTGACCCGGACGCTCGGCGCTCGCCATCAGGTCGTCACCCTGAGCGGCGATACTCGCGACCGCGATACCTGCGCCGCGGCCGCCGAGTGCGATGTCGTCATCCTCGGGCTCGACGCACCGGGCGACGAGACCGACCGGCTCGACGCGGCCACGCGGGGCACCTGGAACCTGCTCACCACCACCCGCGCCCGGCGCGTCATCCTGCTCTCCTCGATGCGCATCTTCGACCGGTACGATCCCGGCTGGCAGATCGACGAGACGTGGTCGCCCCGCCCCTCGACGGCCACGGATGACCTCATCCCGTACCTCGCCGAAGTCGGGATGAGAGAGATCAGCCGCAGCCGCCCGATCGAATGCATCGTGCTGCGGCTCGACGATGTCATCCCCGCCGACGTCTTCGCGGCCGGTCCGGTCCAGCCGGGCTGGCTCCATGTCGACGACGCCATCCGCGCGATCGCCGCGGCGGTGACGGTCGAGCAGCCGGACGCCAACGGCGCCCGCTGGGTCCCGTTCCACATCGTGCGCGGCGGCCCGGGCAGCCGGTACCCCGCCAGCGAGCGGGCCGAGCGGACGCTCGGGTTCGCTGCCGCGCATCGCACCGATGCCGGTGGAGACCATCATCCGGAACCGTCGTTTCCGGCGGCGCCCGCGCCGGTGGAAGCGCTTCAGCCGCCGGACCACATCCTCATCCTCGGCGCCGGCGGCCCGATCGGCGCGGCGGCGACGGATGTCCTCATGCCCGATCATCGCCTGCGCCTCGCCGGACGTCGCGCGATGGCCGAGGTCGCCGCTGCCCCGCCCCAGTCGGAGGGCGCGCCGCTGCCCCGGCCGGCGGAGCCGCCCCACGAGGAGCGCTCGGTCGACATCGCCGATGCCGCCGCGGTGCTGGACGCGGCGGCCGGGATGGACGCGATCATCAACCTCGCCGTGCTGCGCCACGACCCGGTCGAGGCGTTCCGGGTGAACACGCTCGGCGCCTGGCATGTGATGCGCGCCGCCGTCGAGCACGGCATCCGCCGAGTCGTCCACACCGGCCCGATCCTGACGCTGGCGCCGCACCCCGCCGGCTACGTGCAGGATCGCGACGTCGGCTCGGACGTTCCGCCCCGCCCCGGCGACAATCTCTACTTCGTCAGCAAGTTCTTCGGGCAGGAGATTTGCCGCATTTTCGCCGAGCAGCACGGCATCGCCTGCCCGACGCTGCTCTACTGCGGGTTCATCGATCCCGCCACGGGCGCGCCGCAGGGTCGCTCGCCGCACCCCTTCACCATCTCGTGGGAGGATTCCGGCCGCTCGCTGGCGGCGGCCGTGACGGTGGAGCGGATGCCGCAACCGTTCGAGGTGATCCACATCCTCGCCGACTCGCCGCACGACCGCTACCGCAACGACGCGGCTCGCCGGGTCCTCGGCTGGGAGCCGCGCGACCGCCTCGACCACCTCTGGCATCGACACCGGGATTGATCCGCGCACCTGGGCATCTCAACCCAGGTGCGCGAAGTGCTCGGCCTCGCCTCGCCACAGTCAACCCGTAGCCCCGCGCCCAGGTGCGCGGGGTCGTCGCAGCCCCCAACCCGAGATCCCCGACGACCATCGGTCCGCCAGGCGTCGCCGAGCCGAGATATCGCGCCTCAGGCACCCTGTGAAACCCACCACGCGGGCGCCTGGTCATGCCCGCCTGCGGTAGCGTCGCGACCGGCGGCGTGCGACCATGGCAATCGGTCACCCAGCCAGGGCGTGCCCACGCCCCTCCGGTCATGATCGACAACGCATCGCCCTCCGCGTCACGGATCGCCGCAGCCCATGAGCCACTCCCCGACGTCGCGAGCGCCCGGGTATCTCGACCTGCTGCGTATCCCCGGCGCGCTCGTCTTCTTCATCGCTACCCTGATCGGGCGCATCCCGCTCCCGATGCGTCCACTCGGCTCGATCCTGCTGATCGAGCAGATGACCGGTTCCTACGGGCTCGCCGGCATCATCGGCGCGACCACCACCTTCGTCGCCGCCGTCGCCTCGCCCCGGCTCGGCACGCTGACCGATCGCCATGGCGACCGGCCGGTGCTGCTGTGGTCGCTGGTCGCCCACGTCGTCGGCATCGTCGCGCTGGTGCTCGCGGTTTACGCCGAGCTCCACCCGCTCACCTGGTTCGCGAGCGCGGTCGTGATCGGGGCGTCGACGGTGCCGTTTCCGTCGCTGAGCCGGGCGCGCTGGGCGAGCACCCTCGGTCCCGGTCCCGCGCTGGAAAAGGCCTACGCACTCGAGAGCATCGCCGACGAGATCGGCTTCATCATCGGGCCGATCATCGTCGTGCCGCTCGCGGTCTCCGTCGCGCCAGCAGCCGGATTGCTCGCCGTGATCGCGTTCGTCGGCGTCGCCAGCCTCGCGCTCGCAGTGCAACCCCACGACACCGCGCACGAGGTGCGCACCGAGGGCGCTCACCTGACCGATGACGCCGGCCCAGGGCGCTCGGTCATCGCCAACCGGGGCGTGCAGGTGCTGGTGGCCGCGCTCTTCTGCCTGGGACTCATCTTCGGCGCGGTCGAGCTGATGATGGTCGCCTTCGCCGAGGATCAGGGCTCGCCCGGCGCGGCCAGCTATCTCGTCGCGATCTTCGCCTTCGGCAGCATGCTCTCCGCGATCGTGGTCGGCAGCCGCAGCTGGGCGACCCCGCCACAGCGACGCTTCGTGATCTGGTCGATCCTGCTCACCCTCGGCACCGTCCCGATCCTGCTCGCGAATTCGATCCCGTTCATGGCGGTCGCCGTCTTCCTCACCGGCATCGGGATCGCCCCGACGATGATCGCCGCGAACTCGGTGGTGGAGGGACTGGCCGAGCGGAATCGGCTCAACGAAGCCTTCGCCTGGCTCGGCTCGGCGGTGGCCAGCGGCGTGGCGATCGGCAGCATCATCTCCGGCGTGGTGATCGACGAGCTCGGCACGCGTGGCGGTCAGGCGGTCGGCGTGGTCGCCGGCGGGCTGGCGGCGGCGGTCGTCGTCCTCGGCGCCAACACGCTCCAGGGGCGACGCCGAACCCGGCCGCGGATTGACCGAAAAACCGCGTAAACTGCCGGAATGTCATCGTCCGCGCCGCTCACCTTTCGAGAATTGCTGCTCCGGCCCGAGCACCTTGCCTTCGCGCTGCCCGGCTTCGTCGGCCGGCTGCCGCTGGCGATGCGCGCGCTCAGTTGCATCCTCCTCATCCAGGGCATCACCGGCGAGTACGGCCTCGCCGGGCTGGTCGGCGCCAGCCAGACGCTGGTGAGCGCCTTCGCCTCGCCCCGGATCGGTCAGCTCGCCGACCGCCACGGCACCCGACCGGTGCTCGCCATCGCCCTGGTCGTCCAGGCCATTGGCGTGGTCACCCTGATCGCCACCGCCTATGGGGGTTCGCCGGCGCCGGTGCTGATCCTCGCCGCGGCGATCATCGGCGGCTCGTCGGTGCCGTTCGGCTCCTTCTCGCAATCGCGCTGGCCGCTGCACGTCGCACGAGGTCGCGACCTCGAGCGCGCCTACGCGCTGGAAAGCGTGTTCGGGGAGATCTCGTTCATCGTCGGGCCGGCGCTGGCCGTCTTCCTCTCGGTCGAGATCGCGCCGCCGCTCGGACTGATCGTCGCGCTGGTCATGACCGGCGTCGCCACGGCTGGGCTGGTTCGCCTGCCCGAGATCGAGCCTCACGCCGCCAGCGCGCTGGACGGGCGAGCACCGTCGCTGTTGCGTCACCCGGTCATCGTGGTCGTCGCGGGCAGCGGCGTCGGCATGGGCATCATGTTCGGCGCGACCGAGATCCAGTTGGTCGCGTTCGCCGAGGAGCTCGGCCGCGAGGGGATGGCGAGCGTGATGATCGGGCTCTTCGCCGCCGGCAGCCTCGTCGCGGCGGTGCTCTACGGCGTCGTGCCCCTCCGGCACGCATTGCGCTGGCGGGTGCTTGTCGCCGCGGCCTGGGTCGCGATGTGGATGATCCCGACCGCGCTGGTCGGATCGATCGGAGCGATGATCGCCTGCGTGGTCCTCGCGGGAATCGGCATCGCGCCGTGGGCGATCGCCGGCAACAGCCTGGTCGAGCGCGGCGTGCCATCGCGAGCGCTGATCGAGGCGTTCGGCTGGGTCTCGGCGTCGGTCTCGACCGGCGCGGCACTGGGGGCGATGGTTGGCGGTCCCGCCATCGACCGGTGGGGCTCGGACGGCGGCCAGGCGATCGCCATCATCGGTGGCGCGTTGGCGATCGCCGTCGCTGCTTTAGGCCAGCGGCGCCTGACCACGTCTGAACGAAGGCCAAGTTTTGAGGGTGAACTTGCTAATCCATCCGGCTGACCCGGGACGTAGAGTGGATGGGCCTCCTAGACCAAGTCGACACTTAGAGGCTGTTATGCACTTGCTAGACTGGGGGCATGCAATCATCTGTGCCCCGCCAACCGTACCCGTCCGATGTCTCCGATGAGGAATGGGCG
>JAEVYR010000199.1 GCA_023392645.1 Chloroflexota bacterium
CTGGCAGGCGACGATCGAGCGCCACGCCATCGAAGGGATGCTCGGTGCCTCTGGCGACGACTACGCCGCCTTCCTGCCGCCGAAGGAGGCGGCCGCGTCGTCGGCGCGTCTCACCGGGCAATATGAGGGTATCGGCGTCTCGATCGGCGCGGACAGCGGCGAAGTCGAGATCGTGAGCGTGATGCTGGACTCGCCCGCCGAGCGGGCCGATATTCGCGTCGGCGACGTCATCGAAACGGTTGGCGCCACGCCGATACCCGACGGTGACGTCGATCTCGCCGTCTCGCTGCTGCGGGGCAAGGCGGGGACCGACGTGTCGCTCGAGGTGAGCCGACCCGGAAACGAGAGCCACAGCGTCACGCTCACGCGAGAAAAGATATCGACCGGCGAGAAAACGGTCGGGTATCGCTACTTCCCCGAGCATGACCTCGGCGTCATCCAGATCGCCCTGTTCGCCAGCACCACGCCCGATGAGCTCGACGCGGCGTTGGCTCTCGCGCGCGCGGACGATGTCGACCGGCTGGTGCTGGACCTGCGCGGCAACCCAGGCGGGTGGGTGACCGCCGCGACCGAAGTGATCGGCCGGTTCCTCGACCCCGGCGTCGGGCCGGCGTTGCTGGAGGACACCTGGCCGCGCGGCGGCGAAATGGTCGAGCTGCCGATTCGCGGCGAAGACGCGGAGCGATATACCGGCGAGCTGATCGTGCTGGTGGACGGCAACAGCGCGAGCGCCGCCGAGATCACCGCCAGCTCGCTCCAGTACTACGGTCGCGCGACCATTGTCGGGCAGCAAACGTTCGGCAAGGGATCGGTCCAGCGCGTGTACGATTTCACCTCGGGCGATTCGCTGCGGCTCACCGTGGCGGCCTGGTACACGCCCGGTGGCGATCCGCTTCAGGGCGTGGGCGTCGCGCCGGATGTTGAAATCGCCACGGACGCGCCGTTCGAGACGATCGCGCCGGTCCTTGCGCAAATTTTCGCCGGCGAGGTCCCTCAAGCGTCACCCTCGGCCACCCCCGCCGCCTCCCCGGCAGCCTGACATCTATCAGGCTGCCGGCTGTGCCGCGGCCTAGTTTGTCCTCGGACCTGACCTGATTTCGGAATCGTAATCAATGTCGCCCCGCGACAGCAGGGCGGAATCTCTCGCGGCTTTACATTTACCTTGCCAAGATCTTGCCTCGATTTTACAAACCGCTTACCTCCGCTTCACCGAGCCTCACTACCATCCCGAGTGATGGCCGCCTCCACGGCGCCATCGCCGGATTTCGATGGCGCGAGAGGTGTTTTCGGTGGCGAAGCGATTCGAGCAACCCGCGATGCTGCTGGTTGGGGATGACCCCATGCTGCCCAGCACGCTGACGCGCAACCTGTGCCGCGAAGGCTCGACACGGTGCGCGTGCTCAGCCCACCCCTCGACATGATCGTGCTCGACGTGATGTTCCCGGGAATCGACACGGAGGGACAGCAACCATGAACCTGAACGCGTATCGCATGAATCGACGCCACTTCGCCCTGGCAAGCGCCGGGACGATCGTGCTCGCGCCGGCATCGCGGGTTTTCGCGCAAGCTGGCGTCGAATACGAGGCGCCGGACACTGTCGGTGACCTGGGCGGCGAGTTCGAAGCCGATGGCTCCTCGACGCTCGGCCCATTGACCGAGGCCGCGATCGAAGAGTTCGCCGCGATCGCCCCGGACGTGCGCATCACCAACGGCATCTCCGGTACGGGCGGCGGCTTCGAGCGGTTCGCCAACGGCGAGACCGTGATCTCCAACGCCTCCCGCCAGATCAAGCCCGAGGAAGCCGAGCTGGCCGCCGCGAACGGCGTGGCCTGGTACCGCTTCGCGATGGCGTACGACGGCATCACCGTCGTCGTGTCCGCCGAAAACGACTTCGTCACCGACCTCACCGTCGAGGAGCTCGCGAACATCTGGGCGGCCGACGGCGACGTGACGAATTGGTCCGATGTCCGCCCGGACTTCCCGAACGAGCCGATCGAGCTCTTCGGGCCGGGTACCGCCTCCGGCACATTCGACTACTTCAACGAGGAGATCCTCGGCGACGATCGCCCGGTTCGCACCGATTACATCCCCAGCGAGGACGACAACGTGCTCGTGCAGGGCGTCGCGGGCAGTCCCTACGCGCTGGGCTACTTCGGCTTTTCCTACTACGAGCAGAACCAGGGCACGCTCAAGGCCGTCAGCGTCGATGCCGGCGACGGTCCGGTCGAGCCGACGATGGACACCATCGCCGATGGCTCCTACAGCCCGCTCGGTCGCACGCTCTATATCTTCGTCAACGCCGAGGCGCTTCAGACCCGGCCGGAGGTGCAGGAGTTCGTGAAGTTCTACGCGGCGACGGCCAACGAGCTCGCGCCTTCCGTCGGCTACATCGCCCTGCCGGAGGCTGACGAGCGGGCGACGGTCGACAAGGTCGCGGGCGCGATCGATGGCTCCGTCGCGCCGGACAGCGAATCGTTCGGCGCCGATGCGGGCAGCCCGGAGGCGAGTCCCGCCGCCTAGGTTCGAGCCGCTGCCATGAGCGCGCCCGACATGGACGGGCCGGCGCGCTCGTGCGCGCGTCTGATGCGGAGGCATTGCGTGGCCAGCTCCACCACATCGGGAACATCCGAGCGGCCCCCGCTCGACCTGTCGGGCACGAAGAACCGGCAGTTCGTCGAGCACGTGATTCGCTACGCGTTGATTGCCTGCTCGCTGGTTACCATCGGCACGACGGTTGGCATCATCGGCATCCTGCTGGTCGAAGCCTGGCAGTTCTTCGCCGACGTGCCGGTGTTCGACTTTCTCTTCGGAACGACCTGGACGCCCCTGTTCGCGGGCCAGGAGTCGTACGGTGTGCTCCCGCTGGTAGCGGGGACGCTCATGACCACGGCGGTGTCGGCGGTCATCTCGATTCCGCTCGGCCTCGCCGCCGCCATCTATCTGAGTGAGATCGCGAGCGATCGGACGCGATCGGTCCTCAAGCCGGCGCTGGAGGTGCTGGCCGGGGTGCCGACCATCGTCTATGGGTTCTTCGCGCTCACCTTCATCACGCCGACGCTGCTCGACCCGATCCTTCCCCGGCTAGGCACCTTCAACGGCCTCGCCGCCGGCATCGCGATCGGCATCATGGCGCTCCCCACGGTGGCGTCGCTGTCGGAGGACGCCATTCGCGCCGTGCCGCGGTCCCTGCGGGAGGCGGCGTACGCGCTCGGCGCGACCCGCCTCGAAACCACCGTCCGCGTCATCGTGCCGGCCGCGATTTCAGGGATCGTCGCGTCGTTCATCCTCGCGCTGTCCCGGGCGATCGGCGAGACCATGATCGTCGCGGTCGCCGCCGGCCAGGCGCCGGCCGGGCAGTCGGGCGGCAGCTCCGGCTGGTGGGACCTGACCCAAAGCATGCAGACCATGACCGGTTTCATCGCCTACACCTTCACCAGCGACGTGTCGCGTTCGTCCACGGCGTTCTCCTCGCTCTTCGGGGTCGCCCTGCTGCTGTTCGGGATGACCTTTCTGATGAACCTGCTCAGCCAGTGGGTCACGAATCGCTACCGCGAGGAGTACGAATGATGGCCGACACGACGATGCACCCGGGGATCGTCAAGCACTTTCGCCCGCGACTGGCGTGGCGCCGCCAGCTCAGCCGAATCTGGACGTGGATATTCCTCGGCTCCACCGCGCTGGCGATCGTGCTCCTCTGCATGCTGCTCTGGTCGATCACGAGTCCGGGCGCCCCCTGGCTGAGCTGGCGCCTGATCACCGACATGCCGTCGCGCATTCCCGAGCGAGCCGGGATGAACTCGGCGATCTGGGGGTCGCTCTGGATCGTGCTCGGGTCGGCAGTGGCGTCGTTCGTGATCGGGCTCGGCACGGCGATCTACCTCGAGGAGTATGCGGAGAAGGACCGCTGGACCGGCTTCATGCAGACCAACATCTCGAACCTCGCCGGAGTACCCTCGGTGATCTACGGCCTGCTCGGCCTGGTGGTCTTCGTGGATGCCCTCAACTTCGGGCGCTCGCTGCTGGCGGGCGCGCTCACGATGGCACTGCTGACGCTGCCGGTCGTCGTGATCTCTGCTCGCGAGGCACTCCGGGCGGTTCCGCCGAGCCTCCGCGAAGCCGCCTACGGCGTGGGCGCAACGCAGTGGCAGACCGTCCGGCATCATGTGCTGCCGGCGGCGTTCCCCGGAATCATGACCGGCGTGATCCTGTCGATGTCGCGTGCGATCGGTGAGACGGCCCCGCTGCTGGTGGTCGGTGGCGCCAGCCAGGTGCTGTTCCGACCGGAGTCGCCGCTCGATCCGTTCATGGTGATGCCGCTGCAAATCTACAACTGGACGGGTCGTCCGCAGGAAGAGTTCGAACAGCTCGCGGCGGCGGCCATCATCGTCCTCATGATCGTCCTGCTGCTGATGAATTCCGTCGCGATCCTGCTCCGGCAGCATGTCGCGCAAAAGGCGAGGTGGTAACCGATGGTACTGGAATCGACGCGGCGACGGGCGCAGGGCGCGACCGTGCAGGTGCCGCGTGCGGCGGTCAACCGGTCGCAACGGGTCAACGGCCGGCCGCATGAGGCGAAAGAAACCGTCATCAGCCTGAAGGACGTGAATGTCTACTACGGCAGCTTCCAGGCCGTTGCGGGCGTCAGCCACCATATCCCGCGGAATGCGATCACCGCGTTCATCGGTCCGTCGGGGTGCGGCAAAAGCACGGTGCTTCGCGCCATCAACCGCATGAACGACCTGATCCCGACGGCGCGCGTTGAGGGCCGGATCGAGTACCACGGGCAGGACGTGAACGCGAAAAGCGTCGATCCGGTCGAGGTGCGGCGGCGGATCGGCATGGTGTTCCAGCGGCCGAACCCGTTCCCCAAGAGTATCTACGAGAACGTCGCCTGGGGAGCGCGCATCAACGGCTACAGGGGCGACATGGACGAGCTGGTCGAGCGGGCGCTGACCCGGGCCGCGTTGTGGGATGATGTCAAGGACAAGCTCAAGGAGAGCGGCCTGTCCCTCTCCGGCGGCCAGCAGCAGCGCCTCTGCATCGCGCGGGCGCTGGCGCCGAACCCCGACGTGATCCTGCTCGACGAGCCGGCCTCGGCGCTCGACCCGATCTCGACCCTGAAAATCGAGGAGCTGCTGCGCGAGCTCGAATCGGAGTACACGATCATCATCGTCACGCACAACATGCAGCAGGCGGCGCGGGTCTCGGACGAAACCGTCTTCTTCTCGCTCAACGAGCAGCGACAGGGAGTGCTTGTCGAAGCTGGTGAGACGAGCAAGATCTTCACCAACCCCGACGACGAGCGCACCGAAGCCTATATCACGGGCCGCTTCGGGTAGCGCCAAGCGCCGACATCGTGCCCGCGCGACCAACGGCCGGCACAGGGTCGGCACGACGGAGAATGACGCATGACGACGACCCGAGCGGCGTATGCCGGGCAGATTCAGGAACTGGAAGACTCCGTCGTCGCGATGGCGAGCATGGTCGACAAGGCTATCGCGCGAAGCATCGACGCGCTCCAAACGCAGAATGTCGAGCTCGCCCGGCAGGTGCGCCACGCGGATCAGGAAATCAACGATCGCCGCTGGACCGGCGAGGAGCAGGCGCTGACGCTGATGGCGACCCAGGCGCCGATGGCCGGTGACCTCCGCAAGATCGCGGCGTGCCTGCACATCTTCACCGAGCTGGAGCGCATGGGCGACCACGCCTCCGGCATCGCCAAGATCGTGGTGCAAACCGCCGATGAGGAGCTGCTCAAACCGTTGGTCGATATTCCCCGCATGGCGCAGGTCGCGCGGGAGATGCTCGACGGTGCGATCACCGCGTTCATCGACGGCGACGCCGACGCGGCCTGGGGGATTGCCGCCCGGGACGACGAGATCGACACGCTCTACGAGCAGGTCTATCTTGAGCTGCTGACCTACATGTTGGCCGATCCCGCCACCATCAACCGCGCCACGCACCTGCTGTGGGCCGCCCACAACATCGAGCGACTGGGCGACCGGGTCACGAATATTTGCGAGCGCACGGTGTTCACCGTCACCGGGAAGTTCGAGGAAATGGACGGCCTGCCCGGCGATTACGATCCGGGCGTGGCATCGGCCAGCGGCGCGTCCGGGTGAGCGTCGCGCCACGCGGCGAACACCTCGTGCAACGCGCGAACGACATCCTCGAGCTCGATCGGCGCCTGGAGGGTCTTCGCGATTCCCAGGCGTTCGCTGTCTTCGGCTGAGAGGTGGGGATCGTCGCTGGAGATGATGACGACCGCTTTATCGGTGCGCGCGTCGCCGGCGGCGGCCTGTGTCGAATACCCGCGCAGCCGCTCGATCAGCTCGATCGCGTCGAAGGTGCCGAGATCGCGGTCGACGACGATCAGGTCGAAGGTCCGGAGCCGGAACACCTCCAGCACCTGCAAGCCGTGGCTTATCACCGACGTCCAAAAGCCACCCATTACCAAACCCTCGCCGAGGAACTCGATCAGCGACGGGTCGTCGGTAACGATCAGGACGTGCGGGCGTTCGTAGGTCTTGCGTTCGTCTTCGCGCGGTCGAGGGGTGGACACGAGAGCATCTCCATGCTGTAGATCAGGTTGTGGACCAGCGGGGAGGTCACCAGCATCTGCCCGCGAAACAGCGGGCGGAACGCGAACGCGTGCAGCATCCCCCGGCCGTGCCGAACTTCGACCAGCGCCGGGGCGCCCCGGACGGGAGTGAGGTCGGACATCCATCCGCTAATCACCGTATCACGCCCGCCGAAACGGCCGATGATGGTAGTGCCTCTGGCGCGGCCGGACACCTTGAAGACCCCGTCGCGCTGGACCATCGCCGGAATCGCCCGGTCGAGCCCCAGGGCGACGCGGTGCTCGCGTTCGGGCAGGAGGCGAAGCAGCGCGCCTGGAGCATGCACCGGCCCGCCGGCGGCAAAATCGACAGTCTCGATTCCGGCCGAGACCGCGCCCGCGAGCGTTCGGCCCGCTTGTCCGAACGCGATGACGTGACCGCCCCACTCGATGAATCGCGCGATCGAGTTGACTTCCTCGCCTGACATCTCATCCCTGGCCGTATCGGCGACCAGCATCGTGGTCGTCGCCGCAACGGTCTCGAGCGCGGGAATCAGCGCCGGGCCAGTTTCGAGATACGGCATCGTGCGAGCTTCGAGCCACCACCTCGTCCAGCCGTGATCCGCGGCCGGCGGATCGCCCACCGACAGGAGCATCAGGTCGCGACGGCGGACCGGCATTGCCGTGTCGGGAAGGTGATCCAACGCGGCGTGGGCGAGGGAATGCAGCACCTCCGGCACGGCATCACGGGCGATCAGCCACGTTCCGCGGTCGATCAGGGTGGCGCCGGACATCGCCCGCGTCGACGCCCGGAGCACCTGATCGCGGCCGGGAGCGAGGGCGGCCTCGATCAGCTC
>JAEVYR010000211.1 GCA_023392645.1 Chloroflexota bacterium
TCCCTCAAGCCATCGCCGAGGAAGGTGAAGCCAAGCATCGTCAGCCCGATCGCCGCCACCGGGAAGAGCAGGATATGCGGCGCGGACTGCACGAGCCCCATGTCGGTGCCGACGCCGACCATCTGGCCCCAGCTCGCCTGCGGCGGGTTGATGCCGACGCCGACGAAGCTCAAGGCCGCCTCGGTGAAGATCGCGGTCGGGATGCCGAACGTGATCGCGACGATGATAGGGGTCAGGCTGTTCGGCAGCAGGTGCCGGAACATGATGGTCCAGTTCCCCGAGCCGCTCACGCGCGACGCGTTGACGTACTCCGCCTCCCGCAGCGAGAGGAATTGGCCACGCACCAGTCGGGCGATCGTCACCCAACTGACGAGACCGATGCCGAGGAAGATGTTGAAAAGCCCGGGACCGAACAGGTTCAGGAAGATCATAACCAGCAGCAGTTGCGGCACCGCGTAGAAGACATCCACGAACCGCATCAGCGCATTGTCGATATTGCCCGCGAAGAATCCCGCGATCGCGCCGACCGGCACGCCCAGCGCCAGCACGATGAGCTGCGAGACGACACCCACAAGCAGCGAAACCCGCGCGCCGTACAGCGTGCGGCTCCACACGTCACGGCCGTTTTGGTCGAGCCCGAAGGGCCACAGCCAGGTCGGCCCGTGGTTCGCCAGCCGTACATCCACCACCTCGGACTCGCCGTACGGTGCGAACAACGGCGCCAGTGACGCCATCAGGATGAAAAGCACGACGATAATGAGGCCGATCAGCGCGCCCTTGTTCTTCGCCAGCCGGCGCCAGGCATCGGTCCACAGGCTGCGTTGTCGTGGCGCGGGCATGGCGCCGAGTTTCGACAGCGTGGCACCTCCGTTGCTCGCCCTCGCCGAGCCACCGAGCGTGGATCGAGGCGAAACCACGGCGGCGCTATCCTGTGTGCCGTCTTGTGACACCGGCACGTCACCTTTCCGGATGGAAGCCATAGTCTCGCCCCGCTAGTAGCGAATGCGTGGGTCGATGAACCCATACACCACATCGACGACCACGTTCATGGCGGCGAGCATCACCGCGTAGATGAGCGTCACCGCCAGGATCATCGGCTGGTCCTTGGCGACGAAGCTCTCAACGTAGTACTTCCCCATCCCCGGAATGTTGAACACCGCCTCGATGAAAAACGAACCGGTCGCCACGGCCGCAAAGATCGGGCCGATCAGCGTGATGATCGGAATCAGCGCGTTCTTGAGCACGTGGCGAAGGACAACCCGGTTCTCGCGCAAGCCCTTCGCCCGCGCCACGCGGACGTAATCGCTCTGCAACACCTCGATCATGCTGGAACGCGTGAACCGGGCAAGCATCGCCAGCGGCGACGCCGCCAGCGCGATCGTCGGCAGGATCCAGTCCTTCCAACTGTTGAGGCCGCCAACGTTGAAGGCCAGGTCGATCCCGATTCTGGGTAAATAGACGACAAACAGGAGGATGAGCACGAAGCCCATCACGAAGTTCGGCAGGCTGTAGAACAGCACGGCGATCAACACCGACAGGTAGTCCAGCGCGCCGTTCTGGTGCACCGCCGCGAGAATGCCGAGTCCGACTCCCACGACGACGGCGAGCACCGTCGCGTAGATGCCCAGCTTCAACGAGATCGGGAAGGTCCGCGCGATGATGGAGTTGACGGTTTGGGGACGATAGATGAATGAGGTGCCGAAGTCGCCCTGGGCGATGTTCCAGACATATATTCCGAACTGCTGGTACATCGGCTTGTCGAGGCCATACTCCTCTTCGAGCTTGTCGACGACCGACTGGTTGATCACCTGGGCACCCGACGAGATCACACCACTACCCGGCGTTGCCTGCAGGATGACGAATGTCAGCAACGTGATGACGAGGAGCGTCGGAATGAACCAGAAAAGACGGTTGATGATGTACTGAATCATCGAAACCTCCGCAACTTCGGCATCATATGTGGTGCACCGCTTCTCGCCGCGCAATGCGGTCGGGAAGCGGACATCGGTGTCTGCTTGGTCGAACGAGGGCAGCGTAGCAGCGGCGCCTGATCTCGTCAAGCGCAGAGCCACCGCGTCAGCGGACGATTCGACCGGGCGTGCCGCATGGGTGGGCAGGACCGAGGGCTATGGTGCGGGGTCGTCGAAGGCGCGGAAGGCGAGCGCGGCGGCGCCGAGCAGGCCGGTGTCTTTCCCGAGCGACGAGTAGCCGACTGTCAGGTCTCGTCGCATGTCGATGAAACAGTGTTGCGGGATCGCCTCGCGCGCGTGGGCAATCAGTGTCTCGCCAACGCCGGCGACACCCCCGCCGATCACGACCATCGAGGGATTGAAGAGGTTTGTAAACGCGCCGATCGCGGCTCCGAGCGCCCGCCCGGCGCGGCGCATGATCGCTTTCGCGGCGGGATCACCCTCCCCGGCTGCGGTCGCGACAATGCCGGCGTGGAGCTCGCCACCGGCGGCCAGCTCACGCAGGCGGTCACCATCGGCGGTTGCCGCCACCAGCTCGGCATCGCGCCGAATCGCCCAGCCGGACGCAAAGGCTTCGAGGCACCCGATCGAACCGCAGGTGCAACGGGGCCCCTCGAGGGCGATCACGACGTGACCGACCTCAGCGCCCAGCCCGCGATGCCCGTTGACGAGCATGCCGCCGCTGATGATGCCACCGCCGATGCCGGTGCCGAGCGCGAGGTAGACAAGATCGTCGACGCCCGCGGCGCTGCCGAAATCGACCTCCCCCAATGCGCCACAATTGCCGTCGTTCTGGAGCGTGACGCGGCGGCCCGTTCCCTCCTCCATCCAGGCCACCAGCGGCACATCGCGCCAGTCGGGCAGATTCGGTGTGAACAGGATCGTGCCGGCACGCGGGTCGAGTGGCCCCGGCGACGCGATGCCGATCGGGGTGTCGGCATCGACGCCATCGCTGATTTCGGCGATGGACGCGACCATTCGGTCGATCACGGCGCGAGGACCGTCGGCCGACGACGTCGAGCGAGACGCCCGCCGGATGATCTCGCCATTTCGCGTCACCAGCGCGGCGCGGATATTCGTGGCTCCCAGGTCGATCGCCAGCACCTCGTTCACGACATCCCTCTCCCGTAGTGGCGTTCGGCTCGATCGTGACGGAACAGTCAATTGTGCTGCCGCCCTGTGTCGACTCGGACACACCACCGCCAAAGGGACGGCGGTGCGGCTGTTCAATCAGATCCGGCATCACACGATATACAACGACAGATCCTCATCATCGGCGATGTCACCGACGCGATGCGTCACGAGTTCGACCGTCACGGAAATCGCCCCGTGCTCGATCGCCGGCGCATCGAACAGCACGTCTTCGAGAACGCGCTCCATCAGCGTGTGGAGCCGCCGGGCTCCAATGTCATCCTGCCGCCGGTTGATCTCCCACGCGAGATGCGCCACCAGCCGCAGCGCATCGTCATCGTAGGTCAGCGCGACGTCCTCGGTCGCCAGCAGGGCCTCGTACTGCCGGGTAATGGCGTAGTCCGGCTGGGTCAGGATGCTGTAGAGATCGTCCTCGCTCAGCGAGTGCATCTCGACCCGCACGGGAAAGCGCCCCTGGAGCTCCGGAATCAGGTCCGACGGCCGCACGCCGTGGAAGGCGCCGGACGCCACGAAGAGGATGTGATCGGTGCGCACCGGCCCATACCTGGTGCCGAGCACCGTGCCTTCGACGAGCGGCAGCAGATCGCGCTGCACGCCGGCCGCCGAAACGTCGGCGCCCACGGCATCGTCGGTCGGGATCGTCTTGTCGATCTCGTCGATGAAGACCACGCCCCCGGCCTCGACCGACCGAACGGCCTCCTGCACGACCGCGTCGTAGTCGACCAGCAGGATCGACTCTTCAGTTTCGAGGATGCGCGGCGCCTCGCGGACGGGCACCCGGCGACGCACCCGCTGCGGCGGGAACATGTCGTCCAGCGCCTCGTACATCGCCTGCCGCATGTCGCTTTCGGCATCGCCGTTCGACCCCTCCCCCGGCCCCGTCGGAGGCGATTCCAGGTCGAGATCGACGTCGACATCGGCGAGCGCGCCCTCGTCCAGCAGGCGCTCCTGGCGTTTCCACTCGCGCTCGCGCCGGCGCTCCTCGGCGTGTTCCAGCCGCTGCGCCTCGGACTCGGTGAGCGGCAGGTGTTGCACCCGTCCGCGCTGCTCATCCTTGTCACGCAGCGCCTGGTCGGTGAGCATTTCGAGCAATCGCGCCCGCGCCCGCGCGATCGCCTCGTCGCGGACCGCATCCAGCCGGCGCCGGTACAGGTCGGAGACGGCTACCTCGACCAGGTCCTCGATGATCGCCTCGACATCCTTGCCGACGTAGCCGACCTCCGTGAACCGGGTCGCCTCGACCTTGAGGAATGGCGCGTCGACGATCTTCGCCACCCGCCGCGCGATTTCGGTCTTGCCAACGCCGGTCGGACCGATCATCAGGATATTGTTCGGCCTGATCTCGCGACGCAGCTCCTCCGGCACGCGCTGGCGCCGGTACCGGTTGCGCAGCGCCACTGCGACGGCGCGCTTGGCATCGTCCTGCCCGACGATGAAGCGATCCAGCTGGTCCACGATCTCGCGCGGCGTCAGGTTCTCGACGCTGGGCGGCTCGTCAGGCGCCGGGCGCACCGGAGCCGCGGGCTGGCTGGCGCGTCGGGTTGCCGCTTCAGTTCTCGCCACCGTCGGCCTCCTCTTCCGTCGTCCCGCCGACGACCTCAACGGTCAGCATGTCGTTGGTGAAGATGCAGATCTCGGCCGTGATGCCCATCGCCACGCTCACCACCTCATCGGCCGGCATGGCGGTGTGGCGCATCAGCGCCTTCGCCGCCGCCGTCGCGAACGGCGCGCCGGCACCGATGGCGACCACCCCGTCGTCGGGCTCGATCACGTCGCCCTCGCCGGAAAGCACGAGCAGCGAATCCTTGTCGGCGACGATGAGCTGGGCTTCGAGCCGGCGCAGGTAGCGATCGCTGCGCCAGTCCTTCGTGAGCTCGACCGATGCGCGGCGCAGGTTGCCCTCCCACGTCTCCAGTTGCGACTCGAACCGGGCGAAGAGCGTCAGCGCGTCGGCGACCGCGCCGGCGAAGCCAGCCACGACCGTGCCGCCGGCCAGCGTCCGGAGCTTGCGCGCCCGGTGCTTGAGCACGATATCGCCGAAGGTCACCTGCCCGTCCGCGCCGAGCGCGACGGCGCCATCGCGGCGCACCCCGAGGACCGTTGTGCCATGGGGACGCGACCCGACCTCTGCCTTCATCGACCTGTCCATCCTGTTACCGTACCCGAGAAAGCCCGGAGGATGCGCGAGGCACCTCCGGGCTCCACTATCCATCAATCGATGTATACCGCAAGTTGCGGTGATCCGCGCGGAGGTAGCTCCCGCGCTAGTCTCCGGCCTTGGCCAGCTCGCGCCGGCGGTTCTGGCCGCTGCACTCCGGACACTTCTTGATCTTGTTGCGCCCGGATTCGACCATGTACGACCCACAGGTGGGGCAGGTCTCATTGATCGGCCGGTCCCACGAGACGAAATCACATTCAGGGTAGCGCTCGCAGCCGAAGAAGGTGCGCCCCTTCTTCGAGCGGCGCTCCACGACCTCCCCCTTGTGGCAGGTTGGGCACTCGACGCCGATCCGCGTCAGCAGCGGCTTGGCGTTGCGGCACTCCGGGAATCCGGTGCACGCCAGGAACTTGCCGTAGCGACCGAGCTTGATCACCATCGGCCGGCCGCACTTTTCGCAGACCTCGTCGGTCGGCTCGTCCTTGATTTTCACCCGCTCCATCGTTTTTTCGGCAGATTTGAGCGTGCTGGTGAACGGCTCGTAGAACTCTCGCAGGGTCGGCACCCAGTCACGCTCGCCGGTCGCAATCTCGTCCAGCTCGCCTTCCAGCCGGCTGGTGAAGCCAAGCTCGAAGAGATCCGGGAAGTGTTCGACCAGCAGGTCATTGACGACCAGCCCCATCTCGGTCGGCACCAGCTTGCGCTCCTCGTCGGTCACGTAGTTGCGCGCCTTGAGCGTGCCGATCGTCGGCGCATAGGTGCTCGGCCGGCCGATGCCCAGCTCCTCGAGCGCCTTGACGAGTGTCGCCTCCGAGTACCGCGGCGGCGGCTGCGTGAAGTGCTGCTCGGGAATCAGCTTCTCGAGGTCGAGCGGATCGCCGATGGCCACCTCTGGCAACACGGCCTTGTCCAGCTCGTCCGTTTCGCCGTCATCGCGACCCCGCTGGTAGACCTTCATCCACCCCGGGAACGTCACGATCGAGCCGGTCGCCCGAAACGTGTACGGCGGGTTGGCCTCGTCACGGCTGGACCCCTGCGGGTACGCGCCGACGTCGATGCGCGTGTTGTCGAGCTTCGCCGGCGCCATCTGGCTGGCCATGAACCGCTGCCAGATGAGCTGATAGAGCTTGAATTGCGGTCCACTGAGGAACGGCTTCACGCTTTCCGGGTCGCGCTGCGGCGAGGTCGGCCGAATCGCCTCGTGGGCCTCCTGTGCCGACTTCGACTTCTTGCTGTAGACCGGCGTACGGGCCGGCACGTACTCGACGCCGTACCTGGTGCTGATCACCGCGCGAGCCGCCTGCTGGGCCGAGCCGGCAATGTTGGTCGAGTCGGTCCGCATGTAGGTGATGAGTCCCTGCGTGCCCTCCGGCCCAAGGTTCACACCCTCATAGAGCTCCTGCGCCAGCGACATCGAGCGACGCACGGCCATCCGCAGCTTGCGCGATGCCTCCTGCTGCAGGGTGCTGGTGGTGAATGGCGCGGCGGGTCGGCGCTGGCTGGCGCGGCGCACGACGTCGTGGACAATCCAGTCCGCCCCTTCGAGCCGCTGGATGATCTCGTTGGTATCGCCCTCGACCTTCAGCTCCGCCTTCTTGCCCGCGATCTTGTTGAGGCTCGCGCGGAACCGGTCGTCCTTGGTGGCTGGCGCGCCGGTGTGTCGCGCGAGATCGGCATCGAGTGTCCAGTACTCTTCGGACACGAACGCCTCGATCTCGCGCTCGCGCTCGACCACGATCCGCAGCGCCGCCGTTTGCACGCGCCCCGCCGAGAGACCGCGCTTGACTTTCTTCCAGAGCAGCGGGCTGATGCTGTAGCCGACCAGCCGGTCGAGCACGCGCCGCGCCTGCTGCGCGTCGACGAGGTCCATGTCGATCTGCCGCGGGTTCTCCATCGCCGCCGTCACCGCTTCCGGCGTGATCTCGTGGAACACCACCCGGTGCAGGGGTTTGTCCTGCGCCTCGGTCGCGTAGATCAGGTGCCAGGCGATCGCCTCACCCTCGCGGTCGGGGTCGGTGGCGAG
>JAEVYR010000318.1 GCA_023392645.1 Chloroflexota bacterium
CGCCGACGTGGCCCGCGCGGCGCTGATCGACCTCGTCACGACGACGATCCCGCCGGGCACGACGGTCTCGCTGCGGTCCTTCGGCGACACGCCCGATTCCTGCGAGACGCGGCTGGCCGTACCGGCCGGTCCGCTCGATCCGGCGGCGATGTCGGCCACGATCGCGAGCGTGCCGGTGGTCAACCTGGTGCGGACGCCGATCGGGGCGGCGCTGGAGGCGACGCTGACCGATCTCGCGCCCGGCGACGGCCCGAAGATCGTGGTGCTGGTGACCGATGGCGAGGAGACCTGCGGCGGCGACCCCGCGGCGGCGATCCAGGCGCTGGTCGACAGCGGCATCGACGTCCGGGTGAACATCGTCGGCTTCGCGATCGACGATCCGGCGCTGGCGGGGAGGTTCCAGGAAGGGGCGCGGCTCGGGAATGGGCAATACATCGACGCCGGCAACGCGGCCGAGCTGAACGCGGCGGTCGCGGCGGCGGTGCAGCCGACCTTCGACGTGCTCGATCCGGACGGCGTCGTGGTTGCGCGCGGGCAGGTCGGGGCGCCGGTGGCGCTGCCGCCGGGCGACTACCGGGTGCTGGTCCACACCTCGGCGGTGGTTAGTCTCGCCGTCACGATCGAGCCCGGTCAGCAGACGACGCTGCCGCTCCCGCCGCCGTGACGCCATGCCTGGTGGGCCCGCCCCGAGCCTGCTCTGGGCGGAGGCGCGACGTGCCGGAGTCGAATGGGTGGGCGGGCTGCGGCGCACATGCCCGCCCACGGAGGGGCGGGCCCACCGGAGTCTGCCCGTGAAGGGAGCGAGTCATGAACGCCAATCGCGCACGACGGGTCCCAACCGTGAGCCGCCGCCGGCTCATTGCATCCGCAGGTCTCGGGATCGGGACCGTTGCCCTGGCCGGGGTCGGTGTCGCCTCGACGCTCCACCCGGCGACGGCCAGCCAGATCGACGGCACCCCGCCCGCGCCACCACCGCCGGCGACCGCGGTCGAGGCCGGCGAGACCGCCGCCGATGTCGCCGCCGCCCTCGACTACGACATCGAGAAGATCTATCGCTTCGTCGCCGATGAGGTGCATTACGAGGCGTACGATGGCGCCCTGCGCGGCGCGACGGGGACCCTCTGGGCGCGCGCCGGCAATTCCGTCGATCAGGCGATGCTGCTCGGCGCGCTGCTGGATGCGGCCCAGGTGCAGTACCGCTACGCGATGGGCGCGTTGCCCGCCGCCCCGGCCGAGACGCTCGCAGCCCGGTTGGCGCCGACGTCCGAGGAGGTGAAAGACCGCTTCGCGGCATCGACGACGGCGGCCGCGCTCAATGCGACGGGGCTGGACGAGGCCCCGGCGGAGGCGCCGCAGATGTCCCCGGAGGATCAGGCCCGCCTGGACGAGGTCACCGCGCTCGCGACGGCGGCGTTCGCGCGGGCGGGGGAGTCCGTCGAGGCGTTGAGCGCGCAGATCGGCGAGGCGCTGGCGGGAGCCGGGGTCGAGCTGCCACCGCTCGCCGCGCCGGCGCTCACCGCGATGGAGACGGACCAGCATGTCTGGATTCAGGTCGCGGATGGCCCGGACTGGATCGATCTCGATCCGAGCGTGCCGGGCCTTGACCTCGGCGCGGCCGCCGGCGAACCCGCCTCGACCTTCGCAGCCGCGCCCGACGAGTGGAGTCACACGATCACGATCACCGTGGCCGCGGACGAATATCTCGGCGGCGCGGTCGCGCGTCGCGATGTCGTGACCCTCGCCACGACCAGCCAGCGCGCGGTGGATACCGCGATCGGCATCAGCATGGCGCCCGCCGAGAGCCTGGGCGGTCTCGGACTCGGCATCACCCAACTCTTCACCGGCCAGATGACGATCTTCCCGTCCATCATCATGGGCGACGAGGTGATCGACGCCAGCCAGCCCATGCTCTTCGCGACCGACGGCGCGAGCACGGTTGGGGTGCTGGATGGTGGCGGCCCGATCGTCGGCGCCGCCGATGGCGAGACGGTCGCGGTCTGGCTCGTCGTCACGATCGCCAGTCCCGGCGCCGCGCCGGTGATCATTGAGCGGGCGCTGCTCGACCGGCTGCCGCCCGGCGATCGGGCGGCGGGCACGTTCACGCCAGAGTCGGTCGTCCCGATCAGCGTTGGCACCAACATCATGGGCGAGGAAATGGTGAGCGAGTTCAACGCGCTCACCCTGCTCCAGGTCGAAAGCGCGCGGATTCCCGCGCAACACATCCTCGCCCGGCTCAAGAACCCGTCGCTGGTCGGCGCGCTCGAAATGCTGGGGCTCGGTCTGCCGGCACTCCGGAACACCCTCGGACTGGAACGGGAGACCGAGGCCGGCACCTGGTCGTACCCGTCCGGCCCCAATGTGTCGGCGTTCACCTGGCAGGCGGGGTCGACGGAGGACGATCTCCAGGTGAGCGCGGATTTGCTGCATCGCCAGCGCGCCAGCCAGCCGCTCGCGCATGGGGCAGCGGAGGCGCCGGCCGTCCACCCGCTGGTGCTCTCCGGCGTGCTCGATGCGGTCGCTGAGGAGACTCTGCTGGCCCCGGAAACGCGCGGGGCGGCGGGCGTACCGGAACCGTCGATCGGGCGGGTGTTCGCGCGCGCCGCCGAAACCGATGTCGGGATCGCCGTGCTGTCGACGGTGGAGGATCTCGCCCGGGTCACCGCCGACGAGATGAGCGTCGCGCTGATCACGGCGATCCTGGAGCAGGGGGCGATCGTCGTGGCGCCGGAGCGGCCGGTCACCCTCGATGGGGTCCCGTTCACCGGCTGGTGGGCGATCGATCCGGCAACCGGGCGGACTTGGGACCAGCTCCAGAACGGGCGCAGCTTCGCGTCGTCGCGGTCCCCGGGGATGATCCGGCGGATGCGCGCGCAGGACACGCTCGGCTGGTACGCGCGATGGGTGGCGTGGTTCGACGAGCTGGCGCTGGAGTACCAATGCCTGGCGATGGCGATCGGGATCCTCGTGCTCGTGGTCGAGTCGGTGCTCGCCTTTTCGCTCATTCCCGGCATGGCGGGCGGCGGCATCGGGGGCGCGCTCGGCGGCGCTGCCGCGGCCGGCTCGATCCCGTTCATCGCGGGGTGTTAGGCGCGCTTCCCGATCCGGCTGGACGGGGCTGGTCGCGCCGGTACAATGCCGGGAGTTTGCGGTGGAATCATGCCGGATTCGGGTGATTTTGAGACACACCGCGCAGTGGAGCCGCCGTAGCGCCGCCCCTGTGGCGGCCGTGCGTCGCGGGACGACGATTCGCGTTCGTCCGCGGCTCCCGATGAGGAGAGGAGCCCCGATTGGACCGCGAGACGATCTTCACGATGGATACCTCGAGTATCGTGTACGGGCCGGGCGCGACGCGCGAGGTCGGCGCGCACATGCAGCGGTTGGGCGTCGGCCGGGTGATGGTGGTGACCGACCCGGTCGTGGCGCAGCTCGAGCCGGTGCGCGTGACGCTGGATTCGTTGCGCGCCGAGGGCATCGACGCGGTGCTGTTCGATCGCGTGCGGGTCGAGCCGACCGACGCCTCGTTTCGGGAAGCGATCGCCTTCGCGGTCGACGGCGGGTTCGATGGCTACGTCGCCGTCGGCGGCGGCTCCAGCATGGACACCGCGAAGGCCGCCAACCTCTACGCGACGTGGCCCGCCGACCTGCTGGCCTACGTCAACGCGCCGATCGGTCGGGCCGAGCCGGTGCCGGGTCCGCTCAAGCCGCTGATCGCCATCCCGACCACCGCCGGCACCGGCAGCGAGACCACCGGCGTGGCGATCTTCGACCTCGTGGAGCTGCGCGCCAAAACCGGCATCGCCCACCGCGCGCTGCGGCCCGGCATGGGCATCCTCGATCCCCACAACACGCGCTCCATGCCCCCGATGGTGGCGGCCTGCTCCGGTTTCGACGTGCTGTCGCATGCGATCGAGTCGCTGACGGCGCTGCCGTATTCCGAGCGTCCCGCCCCGGCGCGGCCGCATCTGCGCCCGGCGTACCAGGGCGCGAACCCGGTCAGCGACATCTGGGCCGCCCAGGCGATCGAGATCATGAGCCGGGCGATCGTCCGGGCGGTCGAGCACCCCGAGGATGACGCGGCGCGCGGCGAGATGCTGCTGGCGGCGGCCTACGCCGGGATCGGCTTCGGGAACGCGGGCGTGCACCTGCCGCACGGGATGTCCTATCCGGTGTCGGGCATGGTGCGGGATTACCGGCCGGAGGGGTACGCGGTCGATCACGCGATCATCCCGCACGGCATGTCGGTCATCCTCAACGCCCCGAGCGTGTTCCGCTGGACGGCCGAGGCGAACCCGGAGCGGCACCTGCTGGCGGCCCGGCTGATGGGCGCCGACGTCGGCGACGCGGCGCCGGAGGAGGCGGGCGAGGTGCTGGCCGGCGCGATCATCGCGCTGATGCGGCGGACCGGCATGCCGAGCGGGCTCGCGGCGGTCGGATTCGGCCCGCGCGACGTGCCGGCGCTCGTGGAGGGCACGCTGCCGCAGCATCGGGTGACGAAGCTCTCGCCGCGCCCGGCGGACGCCGACGATCTGCGCAGGCTGTTCCTCGGCGCGATGCGCTACTGGTAGAACCGCCCACCGAACACCCCGGCAGACGCCCAACGGAGCCCTATCACCTGAGGCAACTTCGGCACCGGATCGCCGCGACAATCCGTGTCAGGATTGCCACCACGCCGTGGTTGGCATGCACCGTGCCGGGCCGTAGCACGGCGGTGATGAGCTGACCAGTGGTTCCGTCGAAGACCAGCAGCGGATGATACTTGTGCTGGCCGTAGTACCCGTGATAGGTAGTCAGCTCCTGCTCACCCTGGGTGGGATCGTCGGTGCCGTCCAGGTCGAGGACGACATAGATGGGGACGCCGTCGTGTTCCCACTCGTGCAGGTAGCCCTGACCAGAGCGATGGCGAGTCAGTAGCATGCGCGCCCCGATGGCGTTCTCCAGCCGCGAGAAGGTCGGCTGGCTGGCCAGGTCCGGATCGGTGGCTGGGCACCGGCCGTTGACCTGCTTGAGCAGCGGGTCGCTGCGTAGCGCCGTGGCGTTGTTCTGGGTAGCCGCAGGCGATTTGTAGACCCGCTGGGCGATCAGCGTGGGCAGCTCACGCTGATCGCGGCGGGTGCGTCAGTCGGGAATCTCGGCCGCCAATGTGGCGGTTAGGCCGAGTACATCGTCAGCCTCGGCTAGCCAGGACAGACCCCCATCACTGGTCGAGTGACCGCCCAGGAAATCGACGTCGCGCGGCAACGGGCCGACGGCAGGAAAGGCCAGGGTCGCTGTTGCAGGCTGAGGCATGCGGGGCACCTCCGGGCATCGAGTGAGTCAGCACCGTCCAAAGACCAGAGATGTGCCTCACTGTCACATGAGAATAGTCCGGGCTAACCGCGGCAACAGTAGTCGAGGGCAATGCAAATCTTCCCCAATGCGGAGGTGGCTGCCGCATCTCACCTCATCCGAAATCGAGGCAATTGGACTCCGACACTACTCGTGCAGTTACAAGCAGAATTTGGTCGGAGAATAGCCCTGCGCGGCGTGCTGGCGTGGAGTCAGCCAGTTCGGCAGAAAATCGACCATCCTTGCCGTTGCTCATAACTTTGGAATGGTCTAGTATTCGTCTCTGTGAACTAGGCTCCAACCTAAAGAGATTCGCGTCGTCTGGCGCGAAGGGTTAGCGGCTATCGCTAGTCGCGTGAAGTCTGCGACTTCTTGCCAAGGGAGTGATGGCATACCCGTCGGTCTAGGCAGACTCTTGCAAAACGAGTCGCCCTATTATGAATGGACAGGCAATGGTGCGGCACGGACTACCAGATGTACTTCCTGAGGATGCGACGAAGCGGGTTATTTCCGTATTGCTCATTGCAGGGCTCCTCGCAATCCCGTTGTTTCGCGTCTCTGGAGCCATCTGGCCGATCTACGCCCTCGGCGCAATCGCCATCGTGCACATGTATTTGGCCGCCAGCGCACCGTCTGCAGCGGCCACTCGCGCAACTGCTCTCATTGTATTCATTGTTTTGATTTGGTTGATTTGGGAAGTCACAGGCTGGTCTGTTACGCATGAGAAGTTCGGTACATGGCGCGTCGTGGAAGGACTCGCCCGTTTCCAGGAGCGAGTGGTTCCATACCTGCGCAATATCGCAATTGGAGTGTGGATTCTGTTCGTCTTGCATGTGCTAATGCTTCCAGCCATGAAGGCTGATGCGAGTGGAGGAGAGCAACGAGCATCCGCCGGATTGAGGATCGGTGCAATTGTGCTTGGTAGTTGGGGGCTATGGGCCTGGCTCATTATGAACGAAGAGGTGTCGGACCGGATGTTCAGCGCGGTGCTGCTCACACTAGTGAGCGGTTCGTGCTTGATAGTGGCCGCGATGGCCATCCGCTACCCTGCCTCAGCGCCTTCAACCGGGGCGGTTCAGTATCTCATTGCTTTCTGGCTCACGGTTCTCACCCCAATAATCTATTCAGCGGAATTCGTGATTGGAGCCGTTCAGAAGGCGCTTGGACACGCGATGCCGAAGCTTCTCGGTAGAGCGCCATTGCACGAGGTAGAAGTTCAATGGCTGGATACTGTGGCGGATTTCAGAGCGCCGATAGCAACCGCGTCTGCGATTCTCACGGCGGTGATGCTCGTTGCATCTGCGCTCAGTCAGGTTGTACGGGGAGAAGCAACTGTTCTTACAGGGACCAGAGAACGGATTGACGCAAGGATGCTACACGCAAGGGAGCGTATAAATCGATTGGCCGCGACGGGCTTGGGGGCACTGATTAGCCCGTTCATGAGGGTGGGCGCTGGCATAACGTTTGTCCTTGTGATCGCAGCATATTACACCGCGTTGCTTTGTTTCCAGATCGTCGTGAACGTGTGTGTCCTCATTACAGATGTTCCAGGATATCTGATTCGGTTGGTCCAGCATTTTCTACTACCAGTGCTTGCTGCCTCTACATTGAGTTTTGCCATAATTGCATTTATTCAGAATTTGGGAGAGTACGTCTGGTCAGAGACACACGGCGGGGAAGGTGCGGTTTGGGGAGAAGCCGTTATCGTCCTTCTACTCGTGATCGCTCTTTATCTCCCGTCAACAGGGTTCAATGGTCCGTTGAACTCCCTCGGCGACGCTGTGTCGCGAGTTGCGTTGACTGGTCTCATGGGCTTTCTCATTTTTTCCGTCATTGCCGCGGCGCTCGCACCAGTGGTTTCGCTGGCACTAGCTCGATTCGATCTCCAGACAACCCTGGTGGAATTTGGCCCACTGTACAGACTCAACACAATAGCCGTTGTGGGGTTGGTGGTTGCATTCTTGATTATCTGTGTGCCGTGGCTCCTTACAAGTGGAGACGTGTCAGTCAATGAGCTCACCGGTGACGAACCCATGAGCAGAGGCACAATCGTGGTCTTTGTGGCACTCGCGATAGCCTTCACGATATTCTCGGCTCTTGCAATACGGCGTGGATACGAGCCGATGGTCGACGCGTTGAGAGGTGCGTTTCAGGGCTAATCGGTGACGGAGTGGCTGTTGTCGACTGTAGTTAGACGGTTCTAGTTCTGCGGTGGATCGGCGACTAGGTGGATCCCAGCGTTATCGGTTGGAGCCTTGGGTTCTGGGTCGACCGGCTAGGTGACGCTACGGCTATGGCGTCTCCGGCTCGGGCCAGCTATCGATCATGGCCCGCGTCGCGCTCCTGCGGCAGCTGGTATGGGTGGCTTGCTTGGGGTCTGTCCCCGTGTCTGGTATTGCGGCGGCTTTGCTCAAGGAGGCAGTGGAGAAGCCCTCCCCGATCGGCGACTGCTGCGCGGCTAGCGCCGGTATTTGGGTCGCGATACGATATGGCAACGTGGGCCGCGGCCAGATGTAAGATGGCCATTGGAAGAAGCGGGTCGCTAGGGAAATGCGCCAGTTCGGGATAGATGGGCGCCATTAGAGCCTGCGCCAATAGGCGGGGCGCTCATGGCTGGCGAGCGGGGCGACCATCCCACCGATTGCGCATCCAGCCCACCCGCACCAGCCGCCGCACGATCATCACCACCGCCGAGAACGCCAGCCAGAACGCGACCACGACGGTCCGCCGCTCGGTGCACCAGACCAGCTTCTTGTGGGCGTTGGTCCAGGCGTTGGTGCGCGCCACCGGCCACCGCTGCGAGGCAGCGATCGGCGCCGGTTTGCCCCTTGGGGCGATCTCCCCGTCCATCCCCCGCGCGGTCAGGCCTGCCCGGGTCGCGTCGGAATCATAGCCACGATCGAGATTGACCGGGATAGTCGCCGGCAGCGCACCGAGGCCGCCCGTCGAGCGTGGGGGCCAGCAACGGCGAGTCGTGCCGGTTCGCCGGGGCGGCCACGGTCCCGAGCGGGAAGCCGTTGGCGTCGACGAGGGTTGAGCGTTTCCGCCCCTGGTTGCCCCGATCAACGGGACTTCTCCCCGCCATCTCGCCACCGCACGGGGCGTTGGTGATGCACCCATCGACGGCGATGTCGGCCAGCTCCAGCCCGATCATGCGGTCGTAGTCCACCAGTGCGAGGTCGAGCAGGGTATCCATCACCCCGGCGGCGATCCATGCGTCCCGCCGGCGGCGCAGGGTTGTGGCCGGGACGGTTTCGTTGGCAATCCGATGGTAGGCGCAGCCGAAGACGAGCACCTGTACGAGCTTGGCGAAGACCGCGCGGTCGGGGATGCCGGTGGCACCCCAGCGGATGGGCCGCGTCGTGAGCTGGGAGCAGCGCTGAACACTGGTCCCAGAGCGGCGCGATGATGGATGATGGCAGCGCGGGTACGGGGACGCTGCCGCACACGGCAAGCTTGAAGACCTTCCCGTATGAGTGAGCACCTCGTGCCCCATCTCTCGGCGGTCGCTACCCATTGGCGCAGGCTCTTATGGGATATCGAGACCAATAATCTGGTTGCAGAGCGCTCGGAACGACGCGAGGCGCTCGCCCTGGTGCTAGTGGGCATCGAGGAAAGCGGCTCGGACGATACAGATGCGCTGCCGCTCGACGTCGAAGATGATCAGGGTCACATGACAACTATCGCCCACGGAGCCGAGCGTGGTCCGCGAGTTCGGTGCGAGCTTTCGACCGGAAGCCTCGCCAGATAGCCGCGTCTCCCTCACC